>NVWO01000018.1 GCA_002746255.1 Rhodospirillaceae bacterium
TACGCTTAAATAGACTTAAAAGAGACCTTCATCCTCTGCAAATATCTCTTCTACTTCCTTTTCGACCACAATTCTAATTTCGTGTTTAATGGTGATATTGGCTTCTATTCTTATGGGTTCAGTTGGCGTTTCAATTCTTACCGTAGGATTACAAGCTGTCAGTAAGAGCAAACCACCTATTAGATAAATGCATTTTTTCATGGTTTTTCCTCGCAAAGCAAAATGTTGATATTCAGATACTAGTCGATTGTATCTGAATAAAAAGTGAATATTAGTGAGTTTTTGATTTTTGTTCCAATTGATCCGCTTTAACTTGTTGCATAACGGCTTCTTCAAAGTTACCGGTAAGAAAAAGAGAACGAAATATGCCCGATAACTCGCCTCTTAAATTTAATACGAAATCGATGGGATATCCGTTATAAAGGTCAGGATTGGCTCCTAATAAGTGCAACTTAATGTGATATTCGCCGGCTTTATTGTATGATAACCAGCCATCGAGCTCATCGTAACGAAAGTTCTTCAGAGCTTGTAGTGCGATATTTTCCTCGACTCCCGAATCTTCCTGACCAGAGGTATATTTTATGATGCCTTTTTCAGTCGCTTTAAAATGGCCTTCATCAACCGTGACACCGTCAGATTCAAAACTCACGGGAAGATAAAAATCCAATTTCCCTTCCCCGTACAAGCCGGAGATATCGATCAGAAAAATAAGTTCGGTCAGTGAAATCTGCTTCAACTGAAACGGCAATGCAGTCAAATTATTAGCACCGATCTGTAATTTATCCGCGATAAGATGCCCTTCCAACAAATCAGCTTTGACTGAATGAAGTCTAATATCTTCAATCGAACGACTACTTAGTGAGGCAGAGAGGTTATCGATGGATAGACCACTGGCAAAAGCTATTTTGTCGATATTAATTTGAGTTTGTAACACAAGCGGTTCGATTGAAGTGAGTTTTTGAGCCACATTCAGTCCCTGAAGTTGATTATTATCAAATTGGAATAACATGTCTCTTATCGCAAATTCACTGTCTAACAGTAATATTTTATCAATGCCTACTCCCGCCGAATGAACCACTTCGCCTGCCAGAATCTCTAGTGCCATTTTATTTTGTTTACCGATCGCGGCTAAAAAATGATTGGAAATTTGATTAGCTAGCTGATTCTCTTTCAACTCAGCGATCAATCGTGAAGCAGTCTTATCAAACTTAAAACTAAAAGGCGCCAAATCTTGCTGATTGATGGATAGTTTGCCCGCACCTTCTATTTGATGGCCATCTAAAGATAAATTGGCTTCTACTTTCATGCTGTCAAAGTCAAGACCTACGACCTGATTTTGGCGACTATGATAAACTAGCGACGCACTTCCCTGAGTCAAGTCTGATTGTACTGATTGCCAGCTAAATTCTAATGGTCCTTTAAGTTGATAGTTAGGGTCGATTACTTGTAACCGTGATAATAATAGCGCTCCATTGCTAACAATATTGTCCGTTTTAACCACTTCGAAGTTAACTTCAATTTGAGAATCTAAACGCAAAGTCTTTGCATTATCACTTTGATTACTCACCGCGGAGACTAGACTGTCTGATTTATTGAAATCTTGCTTGATCAATGTGCCAACGACTTCAGGACTAGTGAAAACGCCTTTAAGCTGCCACCTTGTATTGACTAAATCATCCAGGTTTAGCTGAATATTTTGGGCAACTGCTTCTAATCGATATTCTGCGATCTTCATGTTCGATTGTTGATAGTCAAACATAAAATCGACACCTGATAAATCGATACGACTATTGGTAAACCCTAACTGCTTGACCGAGTTATCCAATTCAAGCGTTGATGCAATATTAAATCTTGCTGCTCCCAATTTAATCAGTCCATTACTATCTTTTATTTTTAGCCCTCCGTCTATACTTCCATTTAGTGTAATCTTTGTGTTTGAAAGCTCATCTAGTTTAGTATTAAGCGAGAATTCGAGGGGTATTTCAACGCTTTTATTCAACCGATCGTTACCAAGTGGTTGAATGCTGATTTCAGAAAAATTAATTGATTCAGGAAAAATCTCAAGCAGAGTATTGATTTTAATTTTTACCAGCTTAGCTGAATCATCCTGCAACCAATGGATTTCAATATTTTCTTTGGTCTTTATTGGAATATTGGAGAGTTGATCCGCCAATACCATCACTGGCACCGGGTTCATGAAATGCATGCCCATGAACTTTTCCGGCCGGTCGGTGCTTGAGGCAAGCTTCGTCACCGAAATCGAAGACGTGTTCGTCGCGATGATGGCGTCCGGTTTCAGGTTTGGAAAAAGTTCTTTTAGAATTGCTATCTTAACGGCTGGGTTCTCGGTGGCAGCTTCAATCACAAGGTCACATGCCTTGAAATCGGCATAGTCCATCGTGCAGCTAATCCGGTTGATTGCAGCATCCCGATCCGCTTCGGAAAGTTTTCCTTTGCTGACCTGTCGGTCCATGTTGCGCTGGATTGTTTTTATGGCTTTTTTCAGCTGGTCCTCATTTACATCCTTGAGGATCACATCGTAACCGGAGCTTGCCAATACATGGGTGATGCCGTTGCCCATCTGTCCTGCGCCGATAACACCAATCTTTTTAATCATAAAGCGAAACCTTCCGACAAATTTACGACTTTAATTATAAAACCTTGTCCAGTTCCTCTGCCAGATTTGGCAAAGCCTTGAACAAATCTTCAACGAGTCCGTAATCTGCTATCTGAAAAATTGGTGCTTCCGCATCTTTGTTGATAGCGGCGATCACCTTGCTGTCTTTCATGCCTGCCAAATGCTGAATAGCACCCGAAATACCGACGGCGATATAAAGCTCTGGCGCGACGATTTTTCCGGTCTGGCCGACTTGATAATCATTGGGGACATAGCCCGCATCAACGGCGGCGCGCGATGCGCCGATGGCGGCGCCCAGGCGGTCGGCGATTGCCTCCAGCAACTTAAAATTTTCACCGCTTTGCATGCCGCGTCCGCCGGAAATGATGATCCGTGCGCTGGTGAGTTCCGGTCGCTCCGTCTTGCTCAATTCCTGCCCGACAAAGCGTGCGAGCGTGCTTTCCTCTGTTGCCTCGACGGCTTCAATGCTGGCCGATCCGCCGGCTTCGTCGACGGCCCGAAACGCAGTGGTGCGTATGGTGAGAACCTTGATCTTGTCTGACGATTGGACAGTTGCAAGGGCGTTTCCGGCATAAATTGGGCGCATAAAAACATCTTCGGAGACGATTTTTATGACATCGGAAATTTGTGCAACGTCAAGCAGGGCGGCAACACGTGGCATAAGATTTTTTCCAAATGTCGTCGATGGGGCAAGCAGATGGCTATAGGCGCCGGCCAGTTTTACGACAAGGGGGGCAAGATTTTCCGGAAGCCCATGGGCGTAATGCGCCGCGTCTGCGGTAAGAACTTTTGTGACGCCGTCAATCTTGGCAGCGGCATCCGCATCGCCGCCACCGGCAAGCAAAAGGTGAATTTCCGCGCTCAGTTCCAGGGCGGCGGCAATGGTGTGCCGGGTTGCCGTTAGCAGCCCGGATTCATCGCGTTCGGCAATGACTAATACGCTCATCCCAGGACTCCGGCTTCGTTTTTCAGCTTGTCTACCAATTCGGCAACGCTTTCGACTTTCACGCCGGCTTCGCGCTTTGATGGGGCCTCGACTTTTAGCAATTTTAGTCTTGGGCTTACGTCGACACCCAGTTCCTTCGGCGTTAGGGTTTCGAGCGGCTTGCGTTTTGCTTTCATGATATTTGGCAGGGAGGCATAGCGCGGCTCATTCAGGCGAAGGTCCGTCGTGATGACGGCTGGAAGCTTCAGGGCCAGGATCTGGAGCCCGCCGTCGATCTCGCGCGTGACCTCCGCTTTTCCCTCGGCGACGGTTAGCGAGGAAGCAAAGGTGCCCTGGGGCCAGCCAAGAAGTGCGGCAAGCATTTGGCCGGTCTGGTTGTTGTCATCGTCGATGGCCTGTTTGCCGGTAAGAACGAGGTCAATTTCCTCCTTCTTGACGATCGCTTTTAGAATTTTTGCGACGGCAAGTGGCTCCGCATCTATTTCCGTTTCAACAAGGATGGCGCGATCTGCCCCCATGGCCAGCGCCGTGCGAAGCGTTTCCTGACATTTTGAACCGCCAATCGAAACGGCGACGATTTCGTCTGCTGTGCCGCCTTCCTTCAGGCGAATTGCTTCTTCAACGGCGATTTCGTCGAAGGGGTTCATGGACATCTTTACGTTTGCGGTTTCGACGGCCGTGTTGTCGGCCTTGACGCGCACCCGAACGTTGAAATCAATGACCCGCTTAACAGCGACTAGTATTTTCATCGGGAACTCGTAGCCTTGAAAATTATTTATCCGACGGGTCCGTTAACTGGCTGGCCAGTAATTGGCTGGCCAGCCAATAGGTTGGCGTTGGGCACCGCATCTGCAACGCACTTTTCGCAGTGCACAATAAGGGCGCGCAGGAAAGCTGTCAATTCCGGGAAAGGGGAGGGGGACGACGGCGGGAAGGGGCTTAGCGATTAGCGCCTGGGCGCCAGAGAACGTCCTTCTTGCCGCCGTTGTTCAGATGGCGGGCAAGAACGAACAGAAGATCGGAGAGGCGGTTCGCATAATGAATGGCGAGAGGGTTCAGGCTTTCCTTTTTGGCCAGTTCCGTCATTTTTCGCTCGGCCCGGCGAACAACGGTGCGCGCGAGGTGAAGATGGGCGGCGGCTGGTGTGCCCCCCGGCAGGACAAAGGAATCAAGGGGGGCGAGGTCGGCATTGATTTCATCGATTTCTTTTTCCAGGCGCTTTACCTGAGGTTCGATAATACGCAGGGCCTCGGCCTTGCCGGTTTCCGGCGTGGCAAGATCGGCGCCAAGGTCGAAAAGGTCGTCCTGAATCCGGCAAAGCATTTCGTCGATCGCGCCGCTCGTATGAAGGCGCGCGATGCCGACGATGGCGTTTGCCTCATCAATCGTGCCATAGGCGGCAACACGCAGGTCGTGTTTTGCAACGCGCTTTCCGCCTCCAAGGGAGGTTTCCCCTTTGTCGCCGCCTCGTGTGTAGATTTTTGTAAGTCGGACCATCGCGCTTCAACTAATCCTGCATTGTGAGAAAAAGCATCAAGACAAAAAGAGCGACGGCCACCCCTTGCGCAAAAACGCGCCATCGCATGAGCGTGTTGGAATGCTTTGCGTTGAATTCGCCACCACGGATCATGGTGACGATGCCGGTCACCAATATGGCGAGGGTTGCAAACAGCGCCAGCCCAACGAGATAGGGTAGAATTTCAATCAAACCCGCCATGAAAGAAGACTAGCCCGGGAAGTGGGAAAGACCCAGTAAAAAGAAAGTTTTCCGGACGTTAGACACCTTCCGTCGGAAAGAATTCTTCAATGGCTGCTCGATCCACCAGCGTCGAAAGTTGCACGCTCGAGAGATGCGTTTCCGCATCCCCATCTACCGCGCAAACGGCCCTGCCATCGGTGGGGTGCTGGACGGCCTGTGTATATGTGTCCGTTTTTTCAGCGCTCTTTGGGTAGCCCATCGTCGCGTTAATCGACGCAATGAAGGCATTCGCCTCGGCGACGCTTGCAAATTCCAGATATTTCGTCATGACAGCGTGATCCCGTATTTGTTGGCGAGATGGTTGCGTAAAAGAGACTGTTCTGCGGCGGAAGGAAGGGAGGAGTAGAGCGCAACCTCCGCGATGTCGCCGTCCCATGGGCTGAATGTGCTTGGTACGTTGCCGAGGCTTAAATCTACGCCGCTGTCGGATAGAACGGTTCCTGTCGGAGTACCCCATTGCGACGTTGTGCCGCCGCCGTTTATACGCAGGATGGCATCATTCGCGGCGCTGTCGCTGTCATATTCGAATTCAAGCAAAACCGGACTTCCTATCGGGATTGTCTCGCCAGTTGACCAGCCGCCGTCGTTCCCATCCCATATTGAAAAGAAGGTAAGTTTTGAAGCATTTATGTAAATCCCCCACCGGCCATCTTTTTCAATCAGGTAATCAAACGTCCCCGCCGCGTCGCTTATAAAAACAATCGCGCCATAACCGCCACCTGCGAAGATGTCCTTAATGGACGCCGATGCCGGAACGGAAAGAGCATCGTTCACCCCGTCAAAATCAACAGACGGAAGGCCGTTTACACCGGAGGCCGCATAGGCGGGCTGTTTCGTCGCCGTGGCCTGGGCGGCGTGGTTGGCGTTACCGGAGATGTCGTTCCACTGGGAAACTTTTCCGGCATTCAGCGTAAATGGTGAACGGTCGCCGATCAGGGCAAGGGCCAGATTGTCGATCTGGAACGGCACCGTCGTTTCAAGGTACGAAAACAGCACCGTCGTCTGCGCCGGGGCCAGCTTTTTCAACACGCATTCCAATGCGCTTGCGCGCAAAAACGTGCCCAGATTGTCGCCGCATTGGGTGCTGGCGCAGCGCGCCAGCAGCAAATTTTCCAACGCTAAAATGATGCGCCAGTAAAACCGCACGCTTGGTGCGCCGTTCAAGGCATCGCCGCATTGGCCCAGACCGCAGATCGCCGGCGTGAATTCCTCGATCACAGCGCTGGCGTGCCCAAGGCCTGTGGCCAGATCAATGAAGAATTGCGGCGTCTGGCCGCCGATGGTGGTCAGCCGCTGGACCAGCGCGTTGCGCCGCTCCGTCAAGGTTGTGCCTGCCGGAAAACATGCGTCTGGAAGGCCTGCCGTTGTTTCCCAATCGCCCAGCATTTCCAGCGTCGATCGCGGGTCGGCTTCGGTGATCAGGTCCAGACTGCGCGCATCAACTTTCGCCATGCCCTGGGCGACCGATTGCAGAAGGGCCGTCAGGGTGGCGTCGCTGTCCCGTGGCCAGGCCGCGCCGGGCGGCAGCAATTGCTGCAGCTGGTCCAGATAAGCGTCAGCTTTGGCCATGCATCAGCTCCATGTGATGACGCCCATCACGGCGATCTGGCCGGTGGCGTGGGCAACGTCGGCGGCAGGGACGGTCACATCGTGATCGTTCTCGCCCGCTGCGACGGAAACGGCTTCGCGGATATGGGACAGCAGGATGGTGCCGCCGGGGATGGCCTCGCGGCGGATCAGATCGGCAAGCTCGGTGGCAATCGCGTCCTTCACGGCCTGGGTGACGGGATCAAGGCCCGCGATGGTCAAATTCAGCGCGGTTGGCACCGGCGCGACCACCGTCAAATCCGCAGTGACGGGCCGCAGCGCATCGATGGCGTCCTGGACGGCGGTGACATCGGCGGCCAGCGGAATGCCGTCGCCATAAATGTCATCCATCATGAAACGCAGGCTGACCGTGCCCAGGCCCAGTTCCTGGGCATAGACCCAGGCGCGCGTGACATTGGCGACGTCCAGCGCCCAGGTCACATAATCGGCCCCCGCGCCGCCATGAGGCGGCGTTTGAATGCGGTCGAGAACACGCGCCAGCAACGCGGCATCCGTTTCTTCATCCGCGCCGGCAGTGATTCCGGAACCGTCAATTGTGGCGACGGAATTAATGCCGGCAATCGGTGAAACCATGGACAGCTGCGTGGCGGCGATGGCGTCGCCGTCGGCACCGGCGTCGATGGCGGTAATAGTGACCAGGGCCACGCCGGCGGCAATGGTGCCTTCGCCGTCGGTTTGATAACGAAGGCTGTCCGCGCGCAGCAATTCGGTGCCGGCTGGAATGACCGTGGCGTCGGTGCCGGTAAAGGTCACATTGCCGGTTGCAAAGGCGGCGGCGCTGCGCGCAACGCCCCAGATCGCCGCGTGGCGGGCCAGAATTTCAGCGTCGGCCGTGTCAGGCAAAATCTGCTTTGCAGTGTCCTGGATAAAGCCATACAGCCCGTGGTCGCCACCGGAAATGACGCGCGCCAGGACGCCCAGAACCGTACGGCGAAGCTGCGCGTCGGCACCGGGCAGGCTGACATTGATCTCCGTCTCGGCGGCGGCAACCAGTTCGGCCAGGGTCGGGCGATTAAACGGCATGGGCTATCTTTCCTGTTCGGCCTGGCTTTGCCAGACATAGTCGAAGCGAAAATCAAGGGCGTCGCCGGCCGGGCGATGAATGTCGATGGCCAGCGCCAGAACGCCGGGTCGAATGGTTTCAGCCAGAATGTCGATGCGTTCGGCAATACCATCATCGATCAGCCATTGCAGGGCCTCTCGCGCGTAATCGCGCGCGCGCAACACCACGGATTGGGTCTGTTTTTCGCGCGCCAGCAGCCAGAGCCGCGACCCGATGCGGTCGCCCAGAACCGGCGCGCCATCCACAACCGGCGCCACCGCGTCGCCCCACCAGCCACGCCGGCGCGTGGTGCCGTCGGGCAGTTCATCGTCAACATCGGCGCGCCGGTCCGTGAAAAGCGAGACGATCACAGCCGTTTCCAGGCCGCCATCCAGGGCAAGCGCGCCGCTTTGAAAATCCAGATCGGCCGCCAGGGCCGCACTATTAAAAACCATGCGCGCGTCCATCAATTCGCCTTCACTTTCGCGCTGCCCTCGACGATGGGCCAAAGCCCGGCCGACGATCCGGTGGCGACATTCACATTGTCGCCGATGCGCGCCACGGCGGGGCCGCCAACGCCTGCCAGATGAATGTCATCGGAAACAATCACCACCTTGGGCGACGTCAATTCGATGCGGTCGCGATGAAGAATAATTTTCTGACCAAGATCGTCATGAAGCGCGACTTCGCCTTGTGCCAGACCGGTCAGGCGGTATCGCCGGTCGCCAACGGCAACCACCACTGCGTGGGACCGGCTGCCGCCAACCGCCAGCGCGATGGCCTCGGCACCGGGGTGTGGGTGGCTGGTCAGGCCATAGGTCTGAATGTGTTCAACACCGTCCAGCACTTCGCCGGCCAGGCCGGTGATCTGCAATTCCTGGCCTTTCAGGCTGTCGTCAATCACGCGGATGACCGCGCGCGATACCATCAACTGCACCCGGCGGCGCAGCGGCGCGATCAGTTTTTGAACGACGCGCGCAATATCTACCATCCCGTTGCCGCCTCGTCTTCAGGTTCGGCCAGAAGATCAAATCCATCGGGCGGCGAGACGTCCAGCCGGGTCCGGGTGCCGCTTCGCTCATCAATTGTGAAGGTGGCGGTCGTAATCAGCATGATTGCATCGATGCCGATGCCAGGATCGGAAACGCGCACGCGTGTGCCGGGTTGCCATAATTTGCCGCCGTCATCGGCCCAGCCACGCACGGTCAGCTGTGCGGTTCGCGCGCGCGCCCGGCGCACGGATCGTTCCCATTTCGCGCGCAATTTGAAACCGCCGCCATCGCCCGGCTCTTCGGCCAGAACCACCAGGGGCCGATAACGTGCGATGGCGCTGTCGGAAATTTCGGCAACCGGGGTGGCAATGTCGTCGGCGGTCAGCGTGTCGGCACCGGCCTGCTGCCCCTTCACAATAATTTTGGAATAGCGATCCCGGTGCGATGTCTGGCCCGATGCGGCAAGCAGATTGCCGCCGGGCCCCCCCTGCAACACACCGGCGTTTAAAGGCGCGCCGGACGCGGTGATCAATTTGACATTGCCCAGGCCATCGGCGATGGGCAGCACCGCGCGCTGACGGCAGGCGCGTTCAATGGCTTCGAAGACCGTCTCGGATTCCTGGATGCGAAAACTTGCAAAGGGCTTTCCGGTGTCGGTTGCGACCAGCACCTTGATGCCGAAGGGCTGCGTCAGCGCGCCGCAGATTGCCTGCAGCGACTGCCCCTTCCATTCACCGGGATTGTGGATGGCCGAACAGTCAATCAGATCGCCGGTACTGTCGCGGCCGCGCACATTGATGTCATGGCTGGTGGCGTCATAAGACGGCGACACGTCATCGATAAAGCCGGTGATCAGCGTTTCCCCGGCCGCCGTGATGCGGCAGGGCAGCCCCGCCGAAATGGCGCGCAGGCTCTGCTTGCCCGGCCAGCGATCGGTGACGCCAAGTTCAAAGCTGCCGGCCAGACGCTCGATCGAACGGCTTACGCTCACTTCCGTCCATCCGCCCCAGTTCTGGCCTGCAATTTCAAGGGCGATTTCAGGCATTGGTGCGCACCTCCAGAGGCCCGGCCGGGACAAATCCCGGATGGCGGACCTGATTCCGGGTGGTGATTTCGTCGGCGCGCGCGATCAGCGCTGCCGGATCGTCGCCGTAATAATCCTGCGCCAGGGCCAGGGCCGGTCGCGTCGTGGTTGGCGTGAAGGTCACCAGCCGTGGCGTGATGGCGGCGCGCGCCGTCAGGTCACGCACGAGGGCGGTGCGCAACTCGCCGAGCGCCCGATAGCTTGCGTCATCGGCCGTCTGCATTTCGCTTTCAATCCCTGCGACCAGATCGGCCTGGGCGGTCACCACGTCGGCGCGGSYGYCRRAKCYYYSKMYYRMRRSSMCSYGCGCNCYCTYSRCMATCGCCNSKSCKRYKGWCSMSSSCGTCCANNNKSSSGSYRYSRKTGGTGGCCTGGGTCTGGCGCATCGGCGTTGCGCCTGGGATTGGATCAAGGGCGGTCACCTGACCGCTCAGCCTTTGCAGCGGCGCGGCGGCCATTTCTGGCGAAATAGAATCAAACAGGCCGATGACGGCGGCAAGTTCACTCGACAGCGCACCGGGCTGACGAACCAGGCTGCCGGCGGCACTCTTGATGCTGCTGATGCGCGTTGCAAAAGCGGCCAGGGATTGAATCTGGCGGCGGGGAACGCCCAGAACCTTGCCAATTGTGCCGGCGATAGAGGTCAGCTGTGCCTCGGCATCCGTCGCAATCAGTTCCGGCAGGCCCAGCACGTTAAAGCCGTCTTCAAACGCGGTTTGAACGCTCAACAAGGTGGCGTCGGAAATGTCCAGCAATTCCCGGTCGGTCGCGATCGAGGCGGCTGGATAGGTGTTRTCGGCGGTCTTTTCAAAGGTCAGCGAAAAGACGGCCATGCCGCCTTCGCGCGTGGTGATCCGCCGGCGCGCGTTCGTGCAAACGACGCGCACATCGCCCAGCACGGGATGCACCAGGGTGCCTGGTCCTGCTTTTTCAATCGCCGCTTCCAGCGCCGCCGCCTTGACCAGATGATCGGGTTCCAGCACATAGGCTTCGATGCGGTGTTCGCGGGTTTTCCGGCCCATGTCTTCGTGCCAGGGGTCGTCCCGACCGGGATAAACATGGGTCGCCAGGCGGCGGCCAAAACCATCATCAATGGAGGAAAAGAAAAATTCAACGCCACGAAAACTGGCAGCGCGCAGGTTGTCGCGCCAGTTCATCACCCACCCACCATGACCGGACCGGTATCGACGTCCAGATCGATGTTGCGATTGTCGGATCGCAGGTCACGGACCCGCACCGGTCGGTCGCTTTCAATTTGAATGGCAAGTTTTCCGCTGAACTGGGACGCGACGCCGACAGCGCCTTCGCTTGCGGAACGAACCGGCGGCCCGGACGCAACACTGTCGCCCCCAAAGCCTAAAAAGTTCAAGGCAGGCGTGGCGATGTTGCTGAAAATCTCTCCGAGATCTTCCCAATAGGCGATCAACGCGACGGTGCCTGCTGTAATTGCGGCTATTCCCACAATAAAAAGTCCAAACGGTGTCGCGGTAAAAAGCAGCCCAATGCCGGTGATGGCAAAGCCAAGCGTGCCGAGAATAACCAGAAGCGGTCCGATTGCAGCTGCCAACGCCACAAGGGTGACGATTGTCTCCTTGGTCTTCGGGCTTAAATTGCGGAACCTGGCAGCGAGCCGTTCGACGAAGCCTGTAAATTTGACAATCATAGGAAGCAAAACCGGAAAAACCGCTTCGCTCAACCGAATAAGCAACACGCTGATCGATGCCATGGCCTGGCGAAACTTAAAATTACTGGTGCTGGATGCGGCTTTAAATGCTTTGTTCAGATCCCCCACACCGGCCTCGGCCAGGCTCTTGAATATTTTCTTTGTTGCCTCGGCGTTTTTACCAATAAGGCTCAGAATACCGGTCAGGGCTTCCATCTCCGGAAACGCCTCGGCCATGGCCTGCTGGTTGTCGCCAAACCGGTTTTTCAGCAGCAGCAGCGTCGCCAGCAGCCCGTCCTCGCGCATCATTTTCTGCAACCCGGCGGCGCTAAGCCCAAATTTCTTGAACGTCTCTTCTGCCTTGCCGGAGGGGGTAAGGATGCCCCCCAGAATGCCGCGCAACGCCGTCACTGCCTCGGCTGCCTTGGACCCTTGCTGCGTCATCGCGGCGACGGAGGCACCAACCTGATCGAAGCCAACGCCAAGCTGGGACGCCAGCGGAATGATGCGTCCAAGGGCACTTGCAATTGCCGAGGCCTCCGCTTTCCCTTCGCGCACCGTTGCGACAAGAATGCCCGTGGCGCGTCCGGCACTCAGCGTTTCGGCACCATAGGCGTTCATGGCGGAGGTGACGGCGTCGGCAACGACGACGGTGTCGCCAAGACCTGCGGCGGCGGCTTTGGCGGAAACATTCAGGACTTCGAGCGCCTGGGCACCGCGCGCACCGGCAGACGTCACGAAAAAAAGCGCTTCGGCAAGTTCATTTGGTCCCTTGCCGACTGCAGGCGCTAATTTCAAAACATCCTGCCGCCAGGCCGCCACCTGGCTTTGCGCCACACCGACCAGGCCAATAATTTTTGATAGGGCTTCCTCAAAATCGCCGCCCGTTTTGATGACGGCGGCTCCCAGACCGACGATTGGCAGGGTCACGCGGGTTGAAAGTTTTTTCCCCACGTCAGAAAGCTGCCTGGTGCGGTCACGCAGCTTGCGCATCGCATTGGCGGCGAGCCTCGATGATTTCTGAATCTGGCGCGCCATCTTCGAAAAAGACGCGCCGATTTTGCGCACGGGCGCTGTAATCCGATCAACCGCGCTTAGGACGATTTTGGCATTAAGCATTCTGCTTCACCACTCTTCGAGCCTGGGCATGCCAGCTGCGCAAGGTGTCTGCGTCCATCTCATCAATTTCAGATGGCTGAAAATGAAAGACGGACGCTAAATCGCCTCCGACGTCCCACCAGTCGGAAGGGAACCCCCCAAAAAATCCGCGACCTGCTCGCTGATTTTTACAAAATCCTCGGCGTCAATTTCATCGACGACGGCAGAAGGCAGGGACGCCAGCTTGGATACCAGATGAACCCCCTTCTCAACCTCGCCTTTGATCGCGTCGAGCTTTCTTAGATCCTTCACTTTTGGACGGCGAAGCGTTATTTCATCGATTGTTTCGCCGTTATGTTCGACCGGGTGGTTAAGCTTGATCGTTACGTCACTCATTGGCTCATTTCCTCCATCGGCGGGCCTCTGAATTCGATTTCCACCTTGCTGTCGCTGCCGTCGGTGAAGTCGGGAACCTCAACCACATAGAAATGATTGCCGACATAGCTCTGGCCGGTATCCAGCTCGCAGATCAGCGTGACATCCTCCATGGCTTCCAGCGTGCGCAGGCTGGTTGTTGGGCCGATGTCGAACTGCGCCTTGACGTGGCCGGCCTTCTGGGTTTCGGAAAAATGGCCGGGATGGTGGCCATTGTCCTTGTCGTTGCGGACGATGCCGCCGATGCCAATCTCGGCACCGGGATAACTTTCAATCACCTCGCCATTGGCCTTGATGGTCACCTTGCCTAATTTTTTCATGTTCATCGGTTGTCTCCCTTATGCCCTTACAGGCCGAACTGGATTTTCGCCGCAAAGACACGGAACTGGTTGATCAGGTCCGGCGGGATGATGGCGTTGACCCGGTTGGGATCGCCCGCGTCGCGCTCAATAATGAGGCTCGTCTTGAATTGCTCGATGCCCTCGGCCAGGCCTGCGTCTTCCCAATCCTTGAAAAGCGCCACCAGTTCCATTTTGAGGACCGAGGGCGTGACGATTGCCTGCCCGGCGCCGTAATTGGTGCCGTCATCGGCCAGCTTGTGGCGCGGGTATCGCGTCAGAATGCGCGCGCGCACCGAATAACGCAGATAGGCCAGCGTTTTTAAGGTGTTCAGATCCAGATATGACGGATCGTCAACGCCGCCGGCATTCGTCTCATAGGTGGTAATGGCGCGCTCGATATGAACCAGACCGCCATCATCGACGGTGAAGGTCGCAATCCCGTCATGGAGAAGCAGGTTGCGCTCTTCCAGGGTGAAACGCTTGTCGATCGCTGGCGGCAGGATGCTGTTTAGAACCAGTGTCTGAAAAGGCCTCGCCGGATCGATCTTCGCGTGAAAGGCGCACACACCGCAGAGCGTTGCCGCCCAGGCCCAGGGATGGGTTGGGCTTGAATCCGCGCCAATCACCGACAGATGCGGGCTGTTGCGCGAGTTGCCGAGCGTCGTCAGCCCGCCATGGGTGCCGCGTGCGGCCGCATAGGCATGGCCGTCCATCATCTGCAGCGGGCCAAAACGCGCGGCCAGTTCGCTTTCCAGCGCGGCGAGATTGGCGGCGTCGGTCCAGGGCATGGCGATGTCGGTGTACCAGTCGGACCCAAAGGCGGCGATGGCGGTGGCAATGTCGGGATTTCCTGTGCCGGCAACAACCGACCCCATCGCGGCGATGGTCAGAACCAGACCGGCCGGGGTTTTTTCATCCAGCTGATAGTTCAGGCGCAGATCGATGTCGTTGCCGCTCTCACCTTTGTGGCGCGCCGTCAGGGTGACGACGCCAAGGGCGGCACCCGCCGTTACCGGCATATCCGTTGCGGCGTTGACGGCGGCGGCAACATTCGACGCAACATCGGCCACCGCGTCGGTGGTAATGACGCCGACGCGCACACGCTGGCCTGCGATATAGAGATTCAGCGTGCCCGCCTGGGTTGGCACACCCGTAAAGGTCAGCGTGCCCGTGGCGGCAACACCGGCCCCCAGATCGTCCAGGGCAATCGCCACGGTCTCGGTAAAATTATTTGCCTTTTTCAAGGCGCGAAACATCAGATGCAGCATCGAACCGCGCCCGAAATATTCTTCGGCGGCGGCAACATCCAGAACCTGTGTGGGGACGCCTTCGGCGACGGTGCCGGCGGCCAGGCGCTGGCCCAGAACCAGAATCTTGACAGGCATTCCGGGCAGACCTTTCAGCGCCCTTGAATTGTCAATTTCGGCGTAAACGCCGGGCACGCGCAGGTCGATTGGAATTTGATTGAAGCTGATGCTCATCGGTTAATCCTTCTCTGTCGAAGTCGTTTTTGGCTTGCGGCCGATCTTCACGTCGCCATCGCGAAGACGCCGACGCCAATAAGAAGTCAGCTCAACCGTCCGGCCTTCGCGTGGCAGATGCCCGCCGCGCGGATCGCGGACGGCAAGCCCTTCTTTTGGAATTAAATGGGTCATCAGATGATCTCCGGTTTGATGTCGTCGCGCGCGTCGGCTTCGGCGGTCGGCAGCGGCGCGACGACGTTGCCGTGGGGTGGGATGTCCCAATCGCTATGGAAGGTGGCAAAGTCGCCGGGGTTGCCAGCCGTCAAATCGGGCTGATTGCTTTCATAAATTGTGTGAATTTCCAGCGCGTAGACGCTGGCGCTTTTCCCTTGCAGCGACCCATTAATCACGCTGCGCACGGCACCAGGCGCGATCGGCTCGATATCGAGGCCCAGGGTCTGGCGCGCAAGCAGGGCGCGCACATCTTTCAGCATCTGATACGAGCCGACCTTGCTGCCGGCACCACGGCGGCTGGCTGTTTCGTTGCGGCGGCTCTTCTGACAGATGAACAGGGTAAATACCGGCGCGTGGCGGTATTTTTCGCCGGGACCAAATTCGGGCTTGGCTTCTCCCGCGAACACCACCCACACGGCCGGATAGGCATTCGAAATCTGTTTGATCTTGTTGGCGTCGTGCAGCTGATCGCCATAGCTGGCGACTTCTTTGAAACGATAGCCAAGTACACCCGAATCCGACGCGCCCTGGATGACGTCGATAATTGCCTGTTCAATTTCGCCGATCATCGCAGCGCCTCCGCCAGATAATCGTCGACGATGGCACCGATTTCGCGCTCATCCCCGGCGTCCAGGCCAAGATAAGGCCGCGCCGGCATATCGACGGCGTGGTTGCGCCCGGTGCGCCCGCCAAATTGATGGATGGCCGCATAAATTTTATTGGACCCGACTTCGACGGAATCACTCGCCGCATTGTGGGTGAGCGATCCCAGCAGGTGTGCGTCATCAACCAGGGTCTGTGCGTTGCCCTGGGCGCGTTTCACGCGTTCCGACTTTTCCCAGGCTATGCCGTCGGGGCCGCGCCCGGTTTCAAAGCGGTTTTGAACCGACGCCACCATGGCAGCACCTATGTCATCCATCAGCGGCAGCATATTTTCCGTGCGCGCCGCCAGGCGTTCCAGTCGCGCCGATACCGCTTCCAGTTCACGCAGATTTACCTGGATCGCGGCACCGGCCATCAAAAACCCTCCAGGGAGTCGCTTGTGAAAATCTTCTCCGGTGCCTCGGTCAGCACCGTTTTACCGGCGGGGGCTGGTTCGGCACCGGCGATGTCGAGGACGGCACGACCGGCGGCGATGTCCTTTAAAAAAGCAACTTCGCGGGCGCGGTTGTCCTTGACGATTTCCATGGGTTCGTCGGCGTAAAGATTAAATCTGGCCAGATGGGCGGCCACCTGCACCAGGCGTGGCGGCGTCGACGCCAGGGGCAGGTCATAGCGCCGCGCGACATAGCTGTTGATCAGCTCATCGGCGTCGGCCAGCGCGCGCGCCATCACGGTGGCATCGATGACGCCCGTGGGCGGATCGGCGCGGTCGGACAGCTCGATCAGTTCTTCCTGGCCGAAGCGGTCGATCAGATCCTGTTGCGTCGCGTAACTCATCTAAAATTTCTCTCGAAAAATTCCCGAAGCTACTGGGCCGGCAGCAACTTCGGGGAAGGTCCAGGGGGGTGATCCACGCCGCCGACCCGGCGTAGCCCCCGTCGGCAGGGAGGTTATTCTTCGGTGGCTTTCGCCGGCTTCTTTTTCACATCGCTGATCGCACCCGATTTCAAAAGCGCCTTGGCCTCTGCCATCGTCAGGCGAATGGCATCACCTGCGTCATAGCGTTTGCCGTCGCGAAGGATGGCGTGGGCTGCATTGTAGGTTTGGCGGCCCTCATCCGGTTCCGGCGGCGCAGCCTCTGCTGTCTTTTTCACCATGAATCGGCTCCTTGTCTGTCAGATGGGTTAGGCCACGGCGTCGGTGATCAGATAGCCAACGTCCGGCGCAACGATCACTTCCTTCACGCTTTCGCCGACGCGCACGCGCTGGCCGCCGCGCAGGCCGATCTTGCTGTCGGCCTCCACTCCGGCGATGCGTGTGCCCCATTGGGCGGTGAAGCCGAATGTGATGCCGTTGCGCGTGTCCGCGTTCCGGTCACGAAAAGAAAGCGAGATATGCTTGCCCCAGATTTGTGACAACGCCGCCACCTGGCCTTTTTTCGCCGTATTCAGGCGACTTTGACCAACCAGCACTTCTTCCAGTTCAAACAATTCGGCGATGGCCGCGCGGCGTGCGATGCCAGAGTCACCCGACGTGCCGTTGACCGCTTTCACAATGTTTGGATGCTGGGCCACCTTGGAATAAGCCGCCTGGCCGATGGTCATGATGTTGGGACGGATAAGGCAGGCATCGAGGCCATCCATAATCACGCCGAGGGGGTCGGAGTTTGCAAAATCGGAAAACTGCGACGTACCGGACAGGGTGATTTTGTTGCCGGCGCTGTAATTCGCGGCATTAAACACCTTGCCGGCGGTGCGGACTTCCCGGTCCAGCAGGGTGTAATCCGTCAGTTGCACCGTCGCGCGATCTACCGGGCGATAATTCGCCGGCGCGTTGTCGATGTCGGCCTGGGGGATGGGATCGTCCAGGCCATAATCGTCCGTGCTGTCGGTCTGTTCGGTGGCCGTCAATTCCACTTCATTGGGCGCGCTTCTGCGGCCAACCTTGGTGTCGGGCCGCGCGAAGGATTCGGCGGTGGGATAGCTCCACCACTTGAATTCCTGCTTGGCGACGATCACGCGCGGAAGAACGCTGTCGGCAATATAGGCCGCGTTGCGATACGCAATCGTGATGGCGACCAGGGCCGGGTCCGTAGGGAAAGGTGCTTTCATGAAAATTACTCCGGTTAGCCCTGGGTTGAACCAGGCGCGAGAAGAACGTCGGCGATGTCGCCGTCGACGGCGGAAACCATCGCGTGACCGATGATGTTGTTGTTGACGCCGGCAGCCGGGGCCGCCGCAACGGCTTTGCCATTGGCGTCAGCGGTCAGCAGATCGCCGCGCGTGACGGCAGCACCGATTTCGACTTCGACGATGCCGGCGACATGGACGTCGATGCGCTCATTGATGGCGGCGTCCAGATCGGCGCTGACACCGAACAGCGCGTCGGTTACGGCGGCGCCCTGCACCACCTGGCCGTCGGCCGTGCCAAATTTGACGATGCGGCGCTTGGTAATGGCCGCCTCGGCGATGAAGTTTTTGGTAAGCGTGGGGGTTCCCATGATTATTCCTTCTCGTTCAGGATGTGCCGAACAGCCACGTCGGCTGAAACGGTGATACCGGCAACGCGCTGCTGTTCCTGAAACGCGATCGCGGCATCGGCAACTTTCAGCGGATCACCCTCATCGAGACTGTCGTCGTCTTTGCCTGCGGCAGAGCGTTCGGCAAAGTCCACCCGCTTGGGCTGGGCTTCCAGATTCGCTTTGAAGATGTCCAGCGGCGACTTCTTGTCGTCGTCCTTTTCGCCGAATTGAACGATGCTTTCCGGGTCGAGGGATGCCATGAACGCTGTCAGCTGTTCTTTTTCAGCCGGCAGCACCTTGCCATCCTCGATCAGGCCGTCGATGAACGCGGCGGCGTCGGTGCGTCGCGCCTTTTCGGCAAAATCTGCCTGATCGGCGGCCAGCTTCTTTTCATTCGAAGCCAGTTTTTCTTCACGCTCGGCGAAGGCAGCTGCCTCTTTATCTTTTTCGGTCATGTCGGTGGGTTCCTTTTCAGGTTGCGGGGCTTCCACAAATGCGGGATTGGGTTTGACTTCGTCGGCGGCATCGGTTGCGGCCGCGTCGGTCTTGGCCGCGTCGATCTGGAGGGAATCAACATTCCATCCTGGCAACGCCTGGTCGGCGGCTTCCAGCCCATGCTTGCCGATGAACCATTCACGCAGCGACCGGAACAGGCGGCTGACGTCAAAGGCGTCCAGTTCACCAAAATCCCCAAAATCAAGTGTGACGACGCCGGCATCGTCCTCGGAAAAGCCAACGGCTTTCAGGCCTTTGACGGCGGGCGGCGTCGCGCCCAAAAATCCAACATGGCGCAGGTAATAGACGCCAGGCACCGGATTGGCGGGCGAGTCGGGTTCGTAAAACGACGCCGACACTTTCTTGAAGCGCCCGGCGGCAACCATTTCGGCAAAGGCGGGATCGATCTGGTCGGGGTCGGCCTTCAGGCCAGCGTCGGAAAATGTAAGGCCTTTGACCCAGCCATAGGCCGGGCCGTCCGATGCCGGATGGCCGACAACGATCGGCGCTTCGTGGCGAGCCGGATCATAGGCTGTGGCCGTCGCGTTCAAATCGGCCTCGGAAAATGTCAGCCGCGCGCCGCTCATGGCGGTGTGCGTTCCAGCCTGAAAAATATGAATTGCTTTCATTTGCACCTCGTAAAAACTCGGGGCTTGTCGCCCTGCGGCGAATGATGCAAAGCTACCGAGGTGCTGAAAGCGGATCGCCCCTGACAATTGTCAGGGTCCGATTGGAAAGCCTCTTTTCAGGCGTCATTCCCCCGCCAACCGTCAAACCGCCCTTTCCCAGACGTTTAAAAAGCCGTTTGCCGGGCCATAAAACGGTCTTTTGAACGGTGTCTCCGACCCGTCTGGCACATGGGTGCCTGCAAGGGCCTCATGGCCGCCTGTGGGCCTTATTTCGGGAAGGTGGGGTTTTCAGAGAAGATGGGGTATGGTTCGATTCTAGGCATTCGGGCATAGCCGGTCGGCGGTTACCCATAAAGCCCGATGCCGGCTTCGACGGGCCGACCCCGCCGGGGCTTATTTTTTGCGTCGCCAGGCCAGCGTGCCGTGACGCTGTTTCCCAAGATATGAATCAAGGCTTTTTTGTCGGCCACCGCCCATGGCCGGAAATGTCGTCACGCCGGTCCAGCCGGTCTGGCCATGTTCGAACACCGAAATGCCGGCCCCGATGTCCCCAGCCCAGCGGCGGATATATCGCCGGCGCAGATGCCAGACACTCTTGCGCTTGCGCGACTCTTCCCACACCCACCATATTTCGTCAGGGTCTTTGATGGTTTCGGCCAACAGCAACAGCTGTGTGTGCCGGTCATGCTTTTTGACCTTGATGGCACCGGTTGCGTCGCGAAACAGGTTTTCGCTGATAATCAGATCTTCACCGGCGACGTCCGTAAAAATCTTGGGCTTGCCGCGCTTGGCCCCGAAGGCCGCCAGAAATTTTGCCACATAGGCTTCGTCTTTCAGATTGTCCGGCAGCCGCAGCTTTTTCGACGCCTTGCGCGCCGGTGGCAACGGCGGCAGGGGGACGCCTGGGGGGAAGCTTGCCGGCAGGCCGCCTCGCGGTGGCGGCGTAAACGCCCGCAGGCGCGCCTCGCCGACATTGTAATCAAAGCCGGGGGAGATCCCGACCGGCACCTTCGACACCTCGCCTGTGCGCTTGTTCAACCACTCGCGCGTCTTGATCTTCGGCGGCTTTGAAACCTTATGGCCAAAGCGCTTCAGATCGCGGTCGGACAATTGCTGAAAGCTGCACCGGCATTTCCAGCCATTTGGCGGCGTGTGGGTCTGCCAGAACCCATCATCGATCGGGCGCACAATACCGTGCCAATCCCGGTGCTGCGGCCGGGTTCGATCATCCAGTACGGCGATATAGCGCAGCCAGGGCCGCGTCTTTTTTACGCGCTGGGCGCGCTCCCACCTGCCGGCGGCATAGGACATGCGCAGATTCGTATCGAAAATGGTTTTCAAGCGCCGGTCCGATCCCAGCTGAACAAGCTTCGCCGTGCCATCCAGCGGATCTATTAATTCTTTTCGGCCCCACCATCCTTTTGCCTGGAGAACGGGACGCAGGTTTTTCTTGAATTTGTTGAAGGTGACGCCCTTGGCAATCGCCGTGTCGACCGCGCCACGAATGTCTTCCAGAATATCGACGCGCATGGCCTTGGCGACGGTAAAGGCGGCGGCGTGTTCTTCCTTCCAGACGTCGCGCCAGTCAAAGCCGACGGCCAAACCTTTTTTACGAAAGAATTTGACCGCCTCTTTGGGAGCAAGCGGGGCCAGTCTGATTTTCATATTTACAGATCCGCCTCAACCTCGCCGGCCAGCCGGGCAGCAAAACGCGACCGCGCGATCATCTCGGCCATCTTGCTTGCGTCCATCCCCTTGATCGCTTCGGCCAGGCGGCCGGTCAATTCCTCGAAGGACGCGCTGTCTTCAACCAGCTTTTCGATCGGGCCGACGATCGGCTCCATGAATTCTGTAAAGCCATCATCCTGCGCCAGCGCCGCAATCAGGCTGTCGATAGCATCGTCCGGCGCAGCTTCGGCAAAGGCAGCGTTTTTGGCTCGCTCCACTTTGGCGACGGGCTGCGCGGCGAGGGTCCAGCCGGGTCCGTATTTTTCCTGAATGGATTCTTCACTGGGCCGAAAGCCCATGTCGTAAATGATTTTGTCGGTCTCCGCCGACTGGCGCAGATCTTCCTCTTCCTCGATGATGCGCCACACCTTGRGCGTTTTCGCGCCTGGAAAATTCCATTCGGTCAGCCAGCGCAGCGGTCCGTCGCTAAGGCTTTCACAGATCAGATCGCTGTCGCCCTTGATGACATCATTACGCACATCCAGATGCACTTCCGCTTGCGAGCGCGACGATCCGGAATCCGTCGTCATGGTCTGGCTCAGAACGATCTTTGCAACCATTCCGTCCATATAGGTGCCAAACAAATGATGATCGCCGCCGGAACGGCGCTGGGCTTCCAGCAATTCCAGGGACATGCCTTCGGGGATCACGACCGCCATATCCCTGCTGACGGCGGCGGCGGCGGCCAGCAAGTTTTTCTTCGCCGTCTCGTCGGTGGATTGCCCGGCCGGGTATTTTCCAAGGGTCGTCGGGGTGCCAAATTTTTCCAGAGCCAGCGCCCAGAATTTGATGCCATTGCGTTTTAAAAACACCGGCCAGTACAGCCAGAAGGCCAGGCCACGGCCATAAGGATCGTCATCGGTGTCGTTGCCAAAATTGAAGGTCCAGAATTTCCGTTCCGGCATGAGGACGCCGTTCTGAACGCCACGCCGCATCAGGCGCAAGCCGCCATCCCGGTCAAAGCGAAACCGGCCCGCCTTGCGAACCAGAATCTGATCCAGCACGACCCGGTTGCCGTCGCGCGTCCAAAGGCATTCGCCAACGGCATAGCCGTAATAGATGCCCCACAGCATCTTGTCGGTGACCCGGTCGAATTTTATATGGGCCAATTGCTCCTTGATAAAATCTGCTGCCGCGATGTCCTGGGCGCTGTCGCCGCCCGGCGTCACCTCCCAGTCTTTCGACGTGACGGCACGCCGGCGCTGCTGAAACGTGCTTTGAATCTGATCGTCACGAACCAGTGACTCATATTGTTTTAAATTCGCGCCAAGGCGGGCAAGCAGCGGATCGGAATAAGGCACAATCTCGCCAGTGAAGCCGCCAAGGTCCAGGCCGTCGCCGGAGGCAGCGATTTCATCAAACACAGGTGGGGTCGGGCGGTTTTTATGCATCGTCAATATCCTCTAAAATCCGGGCCACCGCGCACGGAACCAAAGCCTGCGTCATTAAAGGACGGACCCTGGGCACCAATCTCATCGAAGGCACCCGCAGAGACGCGCGTCTCGCCCGTTGTCAGATGTTCAATTTCAACCGGCTCCATGAGGCTGGCAAACCAGGCAAGCACCAGCGCAATGGCCGCGTCCCCATGACGCTTTTTGTTCTTGTTGCCGGCATCCTGCCTGCGCAGTTTTGGCACGCGCGCAACGCCGTCGATTTTTTTGATGGATCGCAAATCGCCAAGGACGTTGTCGTCGCGCGCAATCAGCAACGTCGCGTCTTCAAAAGCGGCTTTCAACTTGGGCATGTTCTGGCGATACCAGTCGACCGAGAACATCACTTGCTGAATGCGCCCAAAGCCATATCGCTGGGCTGCGCGTTCGGCCAGGGTGGCCCCATTGCCGCCGGCATCCATCGCTGCGCCTGAAAATCGTGGCAGGCGGTCGAGAATATAAAAAAGAACCTGTTCCTGCTGATCGAAAGGGATGTTGCGCATTTCAACAACAAAGGGCGTGCGGCGGACAAGGTCGAGGCCGATTTGAAGCGGCCACAAAACCGTCAGATCGGCCACGCGGGCAAAGTCCTGGCCCAGGACGGATCGTTCTGCCGGGTTGAGCGCCGCCAGCACCGGACGCAGATTTTCCTCACACCAGGCAAGCGCATCGGCGCTGCGGATATGGGCGGGCTGCATGACAAAATCATCTGGCATTTCCCATCGCAGGACGGGTGCGTCTGGTGTCATGCGGCTTTCGATCAACGCGCCCGACAGAAACGCGCCGGAACCCTGGGCCGGGACGCAGAACAGTTCTTCATCGGCGTCCTCGCCATAAAACCCAACGATGCCGGCCCGCCATTGTTCCTTGTTTTTTACCGGCGCGCCCTTGGCTTCCAGAATCAGGCGGATACGCTCGTAAAGACCGTCCTCCAGGGCTTCATCAAAGGTGGTGCGCAACAGGGCATAAGGCTTGCGACCGGCGCGCACGTCGTTCACCAGCTGGTTGAAGGCGTTGCCATCGCCGTCATGGGTGGAAATGATTAAAACCTTGCCGCCCCACATCAGCAACGCCATGGCCGCTTTCAGCATCCCGGCCAGATCATCGTGAAAGGCAGCTTCGTCCAGGATCACATAGCCCTGTCGGCCGCGCAGGGATCGGGGCTTGGATGTCAGCGCAACAATCTCAAAACCGGACGCAAAATTGATCCGGAACGCCTGAATGTCCCGGTCGCCCTGCCGGTCCCGGTCCTTGAAAATAAACTCTTCGACGTCCGAACCACCCATGTCGAACGCCTTGGCCCACATGGCGCAGACGTCGATGAATTCGCGCGCCATGTCCAGATTGTAGCCGATGTAAAGGGCGTCCATGCCGCCGGCGATCGCTGCCGCCGCAGACGATAAAACCGCGTCGGCGCCAACGGCCCAGGTCACGCCGATGCGCCGGCTTTTTTCATAGACGGTGACCTGATTGGTCGCGGTGGTGGCCAGCAGTTTTTGCTGATAGGGCAAAAGAACATCCGGCAGGTGGCTTCCAACCTGCCGGAGCGCTTCGGGAAATTCCTGGGCGCGTGCCGGCATCATATCGCGACCTCAACACCAAGAATTTTGGATTTAATGGCGGCGACGGTTTCCGCCGACAGGCCCTGCTGTACGGCGACGGCGTCGATTTCACCGGCGGCGGCATCCTTGGTTTTCTGGACCGCCATCTGAATCAGCTTGGCTTCACGATTAACATCCATGCTTTGTGCCGCCGACATTTCTTTCAGGGTTTTTGCCAGGCGCATCAAATCCATCGGCGTGCTTTCTTCGTCGCCATCGACCTTGTTGATCAGAACGTCGAAGGTCAGCTTTTGCAAAATCTCGACCAGCAGACGCCCGGTCTTGCTTTCCGTCGCGTCGGGGCCGATTTCACGAATCAACGCATCGGCGATTTCGCGCGACTGGTTCAGCTTTTCGCTGACCTCCCGGATTTTTTTGGAATAACGCCCAAGGGCCGAGCGCGACGGTGCGTCCTGTCCGCATGCGTTGATCCACGCGACCAGATCGTCCAGGCTCATCCGGTCCTCGGCGATCAGCCTGTTCAGTTCGGAAAGAACGTCATCCGGAAGCTGTTTAACGGAGCTTTTATTGGCCATTTTATGGGCCTCAAAGATCCGGTGATGGACGCGCGATGCCAGGCATCGTCGCCATGCCTTTGGCAATGTCAGCTCCGCGCGCGGTCAGCGTGGCGGCCATCAGGCCGGCACGGGCATCCAGGATGTCATCAGGATAGCGAAGGCGGACAACGCCTTGCTCGGACAGCCAGGCCATGTCGGCCCGCACCTGGTCCAGGGTTCCCGGCTGCGCGCTATAGGCCAGCCCGCGATATAAAGTATCGTCGTTCATGGTGTACGCAGGCGCGCCTTCCAACAGGCACAAAATGGCTATTCGACGATTTTCGCTCAGCGTTTTAAGAAAACGTTCACGCCGGGTGCCTTCGAGATTTCCGCTCATTTGCTTTCCCTCAAAAATCTGTCGATCATGGTGGTCTGGCTGCGCATCACGTCCTGCAAATCCTTAATCCCTTCAAGCTTGGCGTTCAGCGCCTTCATGTCGCCGTGAAGATCGGAGAATTTTGCGGTCAACGCGTTCAGCGCGTCCCTTGTTGGCGTGTGATCCAGCTCCGTTTCGATTTTCGCCACTCGCAGTTTCAGCTTGACGGCGCGCTCATCCATTTTGGTCAGTTCCTCCTTGGTCGCCTGGGTGCGGCGCGCAAGGACCGAATAAATAATATTTCCGCCGGCAAGCACGGCGATGATGATTTCGAAAAAAAGCCGCGCCGCATCCCAGTTAAACGGTTCCATCAGCCCCGGCCCCATTTCTGGCGCTCAGTGTCTTTCTGACAATCCGCGCAGCGTGTCGTGCCCGGCTGGGCTTTTTTCCGCGCGCGGGGAATCCGGCAAAGGCAATCGGTGCAGTTATCAACTTCCTGTGCAGGCGTCCCTGTGCGCCGGCGAACCCCGTCCAGGGCCGCTTTGCGTTGACGCTCTTCCAGCGCCTGTGCGCGATCGATGACATCTGCCATTACCGGCCTTTCCATGCTTTGATTAAATTTGAAACGGCGCCGCCGGCGGCCTCAACCGTGGCGGCAGAGGAATTGAGCGGCGCGCCCGCACGGATTTCATATTCCTGCGATTTGTCGCGCTCGCGACAGCCCATGTATTTTTTAATCACGTCGGCGCAGACCCAGAACGAGGCCAGCAAGGGGGCCCAGATCATCTCGGCCACAGGGGCCGCCCCGGCAACCAGATCCCAGATGGAATCGGTAATCGGAAAGGGTTTCCCCGCCAGGGCAAAGCCGGATCGCACCAGCCATTCCAGCGCCGTCATCCAGAACAGGATTTTGATGGCATTCGAAAAGGTCTCGATCACGCCCATGGCGCGCCGGGCAATTTCCGGCCGCGCGCTGGCGCGAAGCTTTTCCGCGTCGCCATCCATGGCAATGAAACGCTCGGTATCAAGGGCCTGCATCCTGGCTTTGACGCGCAGGGTTTTTTCGATGATGTCCGCGCGCTTGCCTTCCGGCAATGCGGCGACTTTGTCAGCCAATTTTTCCGGCGTGGTCTCGCCGGACAGCTTGCTGCCGGTGACAGCCTCATAAATGACTGATCCCGCCGACATCACGGCGGGTGCGAATTTCAACGCGGCCAGAAGGGCGGCGATCATACCGCCACCACATAGCCTGGCGGCCAGACATCAACGTCCATCACCTCGAGATGGATTAGCGCATTGCCAAAGAAGCCGGTCAGGAGTTCCATGTCCCTGTCAAACAGGCGCAGGCAACCATAGGTGGCCATCAGCCGATCGCTGCCGCGCCCGCCATGAATGGCAAGGCCGGTGCGGCCGTTTTTTGCTGCCGAAAACGCGTCGCCCGTCAAGCCGTCAAGAAGAATGGCCGTAGCACCAAAGGTGCGATGAGGTGGATCATATCTGGTGACGCGCGTCAGCTTGTAGACACCCGACGGCAGATCGCCCCAGGGCAAAGCCGGATCGCGTTCAGGATTTCCTTTTGCAGCCGCGCGCGCGTTGTCGGCCTTGCCGCGACAGGGGATGTCGTAAAGCCTGTGATGGCTATTCTCGTTCCACACGCGTAAAAAACCGGGCAAGCGTCGGTCTGTCGGCAGATAGGCTCTAAGGTGTGAAATTTCGCGTTCCATGTGAAAAAGTATGGAGGCGAAGGACAACAAAAAAGACCCTGACAATTGTCAGGGTCGGACGGAAAACTTGCCGGGCAGAGGAACCCGATTATGCCACGGGTTTAATTTTCAGGAAAGAGCGGCAGGGCCGCACCCTCGCGGAGGCGCTTGCCCATGCGACGAACGGTGCGCTCATGAACGCCAACCGCACGCGCGACAATCGGCACGGATTTGCCGCCGGAAAGCATCCTCGCCGCTTCGGCGCGCCGGGCACCTTCGCCGCGAAGGCCTGCCATTGGGATCAGCAATCTGCCATGGCCTATTTCGCGCGCGATCGCGCGTGCCGCCGTCATGCCGACCGCCTTGACCAGGGGCGAATCGGCTCGCGGGTTTTTGGGAATGGAAATTTCAGTGCCGCCATAACGGCGCGCAAGGTTGATTGCCGCGCCAGCGCCTGCGGCCTCGGCAATCTGCGCCAGCACGCCGGGGAATTTTGCAAATCGCAACGGCTCACATCCAGTCATCGTCTTCCAAATCTGCGTTCTCTTCCCGATCTTCCTGATCGGCCTCAAACCCGGCTAAATAATCCAGCAGTTCGGGCGTCGCCTCGGTCACCAGCACATTCCGGCCGCACAGATCGCAAAGATCGGATCGCGCGATAATTTCACGGATGGCGCGCTCGGGTGTCATCGGATTTCCATTCCTCTTACGCCCGGAACCCGCAGCGCTGCGGACAAGGCCTCGATGGCCAAATCCGCCGCCGCTTCATCCATAAAAATGGGGTCTTCTTCCAGGCGCTTTGGATTGTTTGAAAACGCGCGCCGGGCCAGCCAGGCGCCGACACCGGACGGCGACCCGCCGATCGCTTCCCACTGACATTTTATCAGGGCGACCTTGGCGGCAAATCCGGCGGCGCTTTTTAAGGGTGCCATGCCGGCGTCGGCCCGAAGGCTGTGGATTGCCTCGATCGCTTCACTGTCCGGCAGGTGAAAGCCAATTCGTTCACACCAGCCGCGTAGCGCTTTGATCACCCGATCGGCCTGGGCCGCATCCAGCCATTGCAGCGCGTCGGCCCCCGACATGCGCTTGACGTATTTCGCAAGTGCCTCTTCGGACGGGTCCAAAACCACGCCCAAATGGTAGAGGTTCAGCCAAAGCGCCCGGATTTTTTTGGCCAGTGGCTGAACCGCCAGTGGCCTGGAGCCCGCACGCCTGGGCGCAGATTTGGCACGGCTGGGTTTACGGCTGGGTTTAAAGCCCTTGTCCTTTAAACAATTCAGCAGATCTTCCAGATCGGAGATGATCAAATTCGTCGCCGACCGGACGCCATAGCGATTTTCAAGCATCTGGCGATAGGCGTCGTCATCGATGCCCAGCTGTTTCTGCCCGATTTTGATTTTTGCAATCAGCCCGCGTCGCACGGGCGTGGTGGCGTATTTCCGCAAGGCCGTCATTCGCCAGCCCCTTTCACCAACGACCATTCAATGACCTGGCCGCGAAATGGGTATCCATAGATGCTCCCGATCCAGCCACACATTTCAGAAGAATTTTTAAACCCGTCTGCGCGGGCCAAATCATCAACGCTCAGATGATGTAGACACACACCCGATATTTTGACGGTGCCGTTTGCCTTTATCACGATTTCGCGCGCCATCGTGCAGACGGCATCACCCAGCTTGCGGCAATTTTTTGACCGCATGCCCGTATATAGTTGAATGGCACCTCCTACAGTGCAGGGGAAGGTGCCGTCCTTGCGCAGCTTGCGGATGGTTTGAAGTTTTTCCCCACGTTCAACGATCAACGCAAACCGTTTATGGAAATTAAGGGCCGTCATGCTTTTTCTCCTTTGCTGACCTTCTGCCGCAAATGATCAATGGCGCCTTCATCACGAAACCTTGTCGCCGGCCGTTTCCGGCTTGCTTTCCAGAGGACGGACTTCCAGCTGCTCGCTCTGGACGAAGGTCACGCCTTCGACGGCCTCGGCTTTTTCGCGGTCTTTCAACATCGCCTCTTTGTCGATGCTTTCACGAATCCGGATAAACAGGTTCAGCCTCAACTCTTTCAGGCGCTTCATCACGGCGGCGCTGTCTTTGATGGAAACCTTTGTCGGGTCCAGCCGCCAGATCAGTTCACCGGTGGACAGCACGGCGGTTTTGCTTCCGGCGCGGCAGATTTCCGCCCGGTGCTTTTCGCCCCACATGGTCAGGCGCTTTGTCATGGCGGTCAGGTTTTTGCGCAAAGGTGCCAGCTCTTCCGACGCCTTCTTTTTAATCGCTGTCAGGTGATTGTCGCGCGTGGCTTCAATGACACCGACAAGGCGTTGTTGCTCGCCCACCTGCGCCAGCAGCGCTTCGGCCTCTTTAATACTCATGTCTTCGAAGGCCGGGGCTTTCAGTTTTTTTCGAATCGCCATTTTAAATTTCCTTCCAGGCTCCAAACGCCCGTTTGATTGTCCGCCACATCGACCCCACCAAAAGATGCAGCGCCAGGGGATAAATCCGGTTCCGCAACCGGATCACACGTTTCATGTTCCGCCGCTTCATGTGCCGGTCCTTTCAGCGTAGAGCTCCTTGGCACATGGCCGGCAGCGGCGATTGCCGCAGCCGGTGCTTGGAAATTGCTTGCCGCATTTCAGACAGGTCCGAAGCCCCGCCCCACCGCGCGCGGCGTTGGGATAGGCGTGGTTGCCATTGCCGGAGATATCTCGCCACGCTTCCCCACTGCGTGGTTTTTTCGGCGTTGGGTCCGCCTCGTGCAGGGCAGGCGCATCCGGCACCGACCAGCCGCGACCGCAGGCAATCATCCGGGACGTGTTGCCCGTGATTTCAATCAGCGTCCATTTGCCCCTGGGGGACACCAGCAGCTGCACGATGCCGCCGGCGTTGGTCTTGCCCTCACCCGCCAGCTTCGCGTATGGGCTGATCGTGGCGGCGGTTTTGACAACCTTCCCGCCGTTGGCTCCACGGCCGTGAGGCAACTTGATTTTTATGGCCAGTATGCGTCTGGCAAACTCGAAATCATTTTCTAGAAATTCGCGAATGCGCCGCACCGCATGGATCACCGTTGTGTGATCGCGGCCCCCGAACATGAGGCCGATTTCCGGCAGCGAATGCTGGGTCATCGTGGCACACAGATACATCGCCACCTGTCGCGGCCGGACGATGGCTGTACCAAGCTGGCGACCGTCCATTACGTCCATCGGAACATTGAAGGCCGCAGCAACATGGCGCTTGATTGCGCCAACCGTCACGGTCATGCGGCGTCTCCCGGAACGGCTGGGATGGCGCGATGGGCGGGTGCAAGGCGCACCACGTTGTTTCCAAGGTCGCCGTCGGCGAGGCGCAGATTGGCCGGCACCTGGCCGCTTTCCAGCGCCTTTGCGTCTTCGACCGCCGTCGTCAGTATTGCGACCAGGCTTTCCACCTCGGCACCGCCCATCGCAACGCCGGTTGCTTTGAATTCAACAAATCGTTCCACTAAAGACGTCAGATTTTTACTCAACATCATCACTCTCCTGGGATTCGTGAATGGGTGCAGCCACCCCGGCACGCGCGCCACAGGCGGATGCGCCGATTGGACGTGGCCGTAAATTTCTGCCGCTGATTGGCGATGCATTTGTCCGTGGTAATTTCGCCATCGACGGGGCATTCCACCGTCGCGCCCATCAGGCTGCCGCGCGCCGCCTGTTCAACGGCCCCTAAATCGCCTTTGTATGAGTGTTTGAGGACCGCATTAATTGTGCCTGCCGTGTAGCCAATCCGGATTGCCGCGCGGCTCTGGCTGGTGCGATCACATTCTTCTGCCAGAACCAAGACCCAGTCCGGCAGCCGCTTGCCCCATGCGGCCTGTGCGCTATCTCTGGAAATAGATTTTTTCATGCAATTTTCCGTTCGCGAAGGCTGTGGATTTCACCCGTGTTCGGGTCCACCAGGGCGTCGTTTTTTTGGGAAAAATATGGGGCCGTCGGCCCGGTGTTTTTAACCAGCAGATAAACGACGTGGCCGGGCGACGTCGGGGCCGTTCCGCGCCGCCGGTGTTTCAGCTTCATCACCCACCCGGCACGGGTCAGGAAGTTCAGATAACGCTGAACGCAACCGCTCGGCCGCTTGGTGCCGGGCCGCGATGAACCATCCATCAGCGACTGGATTTCCGGCACGGTCGCCTTTTCAAGCTGCCGCAACGCGCGCCAGATTTTCGACTGAAAACTGTGCGGGGCAGCGGAACGCCGCCCGGTGTGTGGGCGGCGGGGGCCAGAGGTAATTTTCCGCCCAGCCGCGCGCGCCGTCTCGCCCATGGCGGTCAGCCGGTAACAGCCTGTGGTGACGCGTTCAACCAGACCGCGCCGGCGCATCACATCCATCGAATGGACGATGCGACGATGGGTGGCTTCCAGCAAATAGGCCATCTCCTTGATCGTTACCGGCGCGCCGGGCGGCGGCATCCGTTCCAGCAGCTGGTTGGTGAGCGTCGTCATTCACGCCGCCTTTGTCTGAAAATCGTGGACAAGGGTCTTGCCCTTGATGTGGTCCAGGGCAACCTGCTGGCCCTTGTTACGTTTCCCAATCCGCTCAACATTGGCGATGGCCTTGACGATGTCGCGGATGTGCCCTTCCGATTCACGGAAAACCTGCTCAATCACCTCAGGCGTCACCGGCACTTCGCATAATTCGTCGAAGCACAGCTGCACGTCCTTCATCGTGGCCGGCAGAAAGTCGGCGCGCGCGCCGATGCGTGTGCGAAATTGCGGCTTGGTGCGAAGCTTGCTCCACACCCATTCGCGACCCAGAAGCACAAGCGGGATTTCGACCAGGTCAGAAATATCGCGAATGCTTTCCAGGGTTTTGATGTCGTTAAAGGCGTTTTCGACCTCATCAACGATAATCGGGCGCGGGTTCTTGGCAAGCATGCCGGTGGCCTGGGCAAACAGCCCTTCGCAGGAATGGGCCGGGGCCGCTTCGCCCAGTTCCGTCACCAGATCGGTCAGCACCCAATGGGGCGTTGCAGCAGCTTTCAGGCGCAGGAAGACGGCATCGTGTTGAACCGCCCACCATTGGCCGGCGCGGCTCTTGCCGTGGCCGGCGTTGCCCTGAACCATGATGATTGATGCCTCAGGTGCGCCCCGGTCATCGAGGGATGCGGCGGCTGCCAGAAAGCGATCGACATTCGCTGTTTTTACAAATTTTGGCCTCACGTCTAGCCTCCAATTGTTTTGATGTTGGCCGGTTTATCCGGCGGCGGGACATCCGCGCCCAGCAAAAGCCGGAAGGACGGATTTTCGAGAAGTTCAGCGACGCGCTCTTTTTCAGATGCGTCGGCTTTATCCGGGTTTGCGATGATCCAGCGGGCAAAATCCGCGTCGGTGTCGAAATAGGGCCGGGCCGCAGCGGCAGACGGCAGGATGTGGACGTTGTCTGCGCCGGCGTCGTCGCTGTTAAGCGCTGCCCAGGCCGCATCCGCTGCCGCCTGATCTTCGTCAGAAAGCGGCGCAGGTTCGGCTTTCGCCCCCAGTCGCGCCATGGCGTCGCTCGACGTCGCCATGCGCACGACTTTGCTTTCCACCGGCGGCAGATTTTCTGGCGTCGGCAGCTGGGTGGCCAGTTCTTTTCCGGTCAGCGTGCGATGAAGGTCCAGCAGGCCTTTCGCAGACTTCATCCATTGGCGGCGTTGACGTCCGTGATCGCGCGCGGCGGCGGCGTCGGCAAAACCAACGGCTTCGATGCAATCGGCAAAGCACAGATAGGAACCGTCCAGCCGGTAAACATGCAGGCCGTCGTGCAGATTGTCGGGATCAAAGCGCGTGATCAACGGCTGGCCGCGATGGGCGGCAAGCGTGTCATCCCAATAGCGATTTCCAAGCAGCTTGATGACGCCGTCGCGGCTGGCGGCGCGCACACCTTCGGCAGCCAGCAACCACAGACGCCGCTGTTCGTCGGTCGCTTTTTTGATGGGCGCGGTCCGATAGGATTGCCGGAACGTTTCTGCGAAAGACCGGCCCTTGCAGGCGGCAGCCAGACGGCCAGGTCGCTCGTTATGCTCGCCAATGCAACGGTCGACGACGCGGATAAAAACATCCAGTTTTACGGCCTTTGAACGGTAGTTTTCAGGCTTGTTTAAGGGCGTGTTGCCAGTCCATGCCCCTTCAAATTCAGGCTCTTTCGCGATGTCGGCGCAAAAGTCACGAAACCCGCGCTCAATCGGTTTGGACTGGCCGGAATAAGGCAGCGTCCAATGCACGTTGACGCCAAGCTGGGTTAGAAGACCTACAGGCTCTTCGTCTTTGATTTTGAAGCGGAACCGATTGGCAATGCCGCCGGTCAGCCACTTCGATGCGAAGCTGCGACCATTGTCCAGATAGATGCTCTCTGGAATTCCAAAGTCCTCGACCATGTCACCGATGGCAAGGCGCACCGCTTCCTTGTTTTCGCTGCGGTCGAACCGCCAGCTTAAAAACATTCCGGAATAAAGATCCTGGATGGCAATCATCATCGGCCGCGCGATGGTCCCGTCGGGCCATTCGACCCAGACGTCCCACAGATGGCCATCGGCATTGACCGCTTGGAGCGCATGAAAACCAGACCGGTCGCGTTCCTGGGCCGGGTACATTTTTTTCAACGCGTCGACCCCGTGGCGCGCCAGGGTAACGACCGCAGGTGCAACTTCCTTTTCAACGCGACGCTCCATCGTGCGCTGCGACGGGATTTTCCAGCCCTGATCTTCGGCGGCACGTTGCAGGCGGCGATAACAGGACCGGCTTGTCGGGCGCTCGGCGCGCAGATAATCGGATTTATAAAATTCCCAGGCTGACGCGTCGCAGGGCTGCGTCTTGACCCGGCCCGCATGGCGCGGTGCCAGTGCCGGCAGCCAGTCAGCGCGGGGCACGCCGGTGACCAGATCAAACCAGGAATAAATGGAACTTTTTCCCTTGCCGGAATGCTGCGCCACCGTGGCGACGGCCAGGGCCTTCTGAAAGCCCCCTTTTTCCAAAGTCAGCACCGCATCAAGCGTTTCAAGGCGCGCGCGCGCCGTCTCTTTGCGCGTGTCAGGCAGCCCCTCGAAAAAAGCCCAGGCCGCGTCGGTTGATAAAATTTTCCGCGCGGCAGGCTTCGTCGTTTCAGGGTTTAATTCGATGGCGATCCGGGCCTGGGCTTTCGATGGCAGAACCGAATAATGATATTCATATCCGCCACCACGGCCCTTGCGCCGCCGCGCCAGCTTCACGCCGGCAACGCTGCGCCGGTCCTGCCAGCCTTCGCGATCTGCCATCAACCGCACACCACGTTCCGAAGCCGGAATTTCCGGCAGGTTCATCCCGGCGATTTCGGCGGGCGTCAGCCATTCTTTCATAGCGCGCCGCCTTTGCGCGCCACATTGCGCGCGATGGCCAGCCGACGTTTCAATTCTTCCTGCTTGTCGGCCAGCTGGCCGACCTCGATCCAGGTGAGATAATGGTCGGGCACGATGCTGTGGCCCATCTGATCCCCAGCCAGCTGCAAAATGCGCGCGTCCTGGGTGGCAACGGCCAGGGCGATGATGCGGATAAAGGGAATATTGTGATCGGTTCGGGATTCGCTGGAATAGGCATCCAGCATGTTTTTTGTGACGCACTCGCCAAGCCAGCGCGACATGCTTTTGGATATCTCGGCGCGGCTGAGGGAACTCTCTGTCAGCGTCGCCGAAACCGCCTTTGCGATGCGATCGCGCAAGGAAGCGGCGCGCACCGTTTTTTCAGAGAACCGCACCACCGGCGACGGCGGCTGCCAGTCCAGTAGATCCAGGGTGTCGGTGTCCCTGGACCGCATCAGCCATGATCCTCAATGTGCTGTTTAAAGAGGGTTCGGGCCTTCTGGTTGGTTCGCTCCCAGGCTTTGACCAATATCTGAAACTGCTTTTCTTCCAGGGACAGATTGGGGGCGGTATGGCCCTCGATAATCTTGCGCGCGAAGGCAACCGATGGCGCCGGGTTTTTTGAATCTGTGAGGATCGCGGCCACCTTCTTCTGGGTGGCCGGTTCCAGCTTGGAAAGTGCCTCTAATTCYCKCTGATTGTCCTCAAAWTCGGTGCCGCGCATCATTTCAGCCGCCGCGTGGGAAAGCCGCGCGCYGATGGCCGTATCCCGCTTGATTGTGCGCAACCCCCGCTCGGACCGCAGGACAACATCCGCGTACCAAGATGCCAACTTGGCATCTTGCTTTTTTGTCCGGTTTCCGCCGTGTTTGGCGTCCGGATTGGCTTCCTGAAACAGACGTTTCAGTTCGGCGAGGAACTGGGCGCGCTCCAGSGCGGACAATTCGTTGCGCGCCAGATTTTCCAGAATTTCRGCRCGGCGAAGTTCAACCTCTGTGCCAGAAACGATAAAGGCCGCGATTTCGTCCTGACCGGCCAGCTTGCAGGCGGCAAGGCGGTGCGCCCCCGCGACCAGGCGGTATTTTTTATCGCCGCGCAGGCTGGCCGACACCTCAATGGGCTGCCGCAGGCCGCGCTTGCCAATATCCAGGGCCAGGGCCTTGACCGCCTCGACCGTGGCGGGGCGCAGGCGGTTTTGAACCGCAATATCCGAAATATTGATGCTTTTGATGTCTTTCATGTTTACGCGGCCTCCCTGTTTTTGGCATGGACAGGCCCGGTCCACCTGCTACCCTTCGAGGGTCTTTTAGGCTTGCCATTTGGGTGATACCGTGAAGGCCAGATTGCCTCGGGAGGCTTTCCGATACGCGCGGCGATGATGCGCTCAACGGCGGGCCAGGGCCTGATCAGGGCGACCCTGCAGGCGCTTTCGCAATAGCCGGCGGCGAGCGCGAGTTGCCGCAGATTTGTGCCGCTTTTGTGCACAACCGCGATGATGTCGGCTTTGTGCCAGTCCTGCTGGGGCTTTTTAATCGTTTTCATTTTCATGCGGCCTCAGGCCGTTTTTTAGGGCTGTTTTAATTCACTAGAGTTACCGACTATGTATAATTTTTCATACAATATCAACATAAATATTCAGATATTGCCTGGATTGCATGAATAAAGGTGCATATTAGCCCCTATCCTATTGTTTTAAATGGTTTTTACCCAATTCATCTTTGGATATTTATTAGCCGATGCTCACACCGCAAGTTCGCCTGAGACACGCCGCCAAACTTTGTGGTGGGATTCGCGCGCTGGCTAAGAAATCTGGCGTGCAAGAGCGGACGCTTGCCAGTTGGCTTGCAGGAACGGAGCCAAAGTCCAGAGGGATTGCGGCGGTTGCTAAGGCCGCCGGGGTGTCTTTGGAGTGGCTGATTACCGGCGCGGGGGAAGAACAGCCATCCGGCGGCGCTGTTGCGACCAGCGGCCCACTCAACGAGGCCCTTTTGCAAGACGTTATTACCGCAATTGAAGAGCTGCTTTTTGAACGAGGGCTTGAGCTGACGCCGGCGAAAAAGGCGCGCGCCATAGCCCTCGCTTTCGAACTGTTTCAGGAAGAAGGCGCGGTCGACCGGGAAACGGTCATCCAGCTCATTCGTCTGGCCGCATAGGTGCCGAGGATGAGCAGAAAGAACTTTATCAAAAGCGAATTATCGGCCGTTTTTGCGTCTGCGACGCCGGCGCATTTTTCTCAGACCACCTGGAAAGACCAGTACCGTCTACATCGTGCGCGCGCCGTCAAGACTATCGAAAAAAT
>NVWO01000019.1 GCA_002746255.1 Rhodospirillaceae bacterium
ATGGCCGCCCGTCTTCAGGAAAGCCATGGCTTTATGGGCGCGCTCGCCGCTTTCAGCGGGCTGACCGAGCCTTCCGTGGCGGCGGGCCTGGAAATTGCGCAGCAGACCGGGGCCACCCGAATTCTGGTCGTGCCCTGTTTTCTATTTACCGGCAAGTTGCTAAAAAACCTGCATAAAACGGTCAGAACCGCCGCCGCAAACACCCAGGCCGTGGGCACGCCGCCCACAGGCACACAAACAGAATTTCTGGTCACCGCCCATCTCGAAGGCCACCCCCTTCTTGAAAACGCCCTGATGGAACGAATTTTGGAAATACAGCCTTTGGAAAAGCCGTCCGGTTGCGCGCGCGCCTAAAGCCGCCCGCCAAGCTGCTTTAACAGGCGTATGGCCACCAATTGCCCGGCCTCTTCTGCGATCGCGCGCGCCGTCTGGCCGGCGAGAAGGAGAAGAAAAAGTTTCGGCATCGCTTTGGTACGCATCGCCTTCATCCATGGACGCAAGGATTTTGATTGTCCTGAAGGCAAAGCCTTCGTACAGGCAAGAAAAAGGCGTCCCGCCACGCAAAAACCCGGCACGAAAACGGGCTTCTCGGTGGTTCGGCAACGGCGTAACCTACCGCCATGAACAATATCCCAAGCACGCCTGAAAACGCCGCCCCCTTGACGCTGCCAACCTTCGCGGCGGGTTCGGTATGGCTGGTCGGCGCCGGACCGGGCGATCCGGGGCTGTTGACCCTGCTGGCGCTGCACGCGCTTCGATCCGCAGATATCATCGTCTACGACGCCCTGGTCGACCGCCGCATCCTCACCCTCGCCAACCCAAAGGCGGTCCTGAACGCGGCAGGAAAGCGCGGCGGACGGCCATCGGCGAAACAGCAGGACATCTCTCAACGCCTGATTGCCGAGGCCCGAAAGGGAAAACGCGTGCTGCGGCTAAAGGGAGGCGACCCCTTTGTCTTCGGGCGCGGCGGCGAAGAGGCCCTGGCCCTGGCCGCGGCGCAGATTCCCTTTCGCCTGGTTCCGGGGATTACGGCCGCCATCGGCGGCCTTGCCTACGCCGGCGTGCCCGTCACCCATCGCGGCCTGAACACCGCCGTCACCTTTCTTACCGCCCATGACAAGGATGGCGATTTGCCCGATGATTTTGATTGGGAAGCCATGGTCAAGGGATCCCCCCTTCTTGTCGTCTATATGCCGACCAGAAATCTTGGGCGCCTGGCGCAACGCCTGATCGAAGCGGGCCGGCCCGCAGACGAACCGGCCCTTCTGCTTAGCAAGGCGACGACGCCGGACCAAAAGGCCGTCGCAACGACCTTGAAAAATTGCGTGGCCGATGCCGCGAAAGCTGGCGCAGAGCCGCCTGCCATTTTCGCCATTGGAAAATCCGTTGCCCTGCGCGAGCAACTGGATTGGTACCGCGACGTCCTCATAAATTCGGAAAAGGAAACCGCCTCATGAACAAAATCCCTTCCCGATATTGGCTGCCGCTGGGCTTCCTCGCCACGATCACCCTGGCCTTTCTTTTCCTTCTCACCCTGACGCCACAGCAGGTGGCCGACAAGGAAACAGCGCCCGCGGCCGACAAGGAAACAACGCAAGACGTGCCAATCGGCGGTCCCTTTACGCTCACCGATACCCAGGGCGTATCACGCAAGGCAGCGGATTTTCGCGGCCAGTATCTGCTTCTTTTCTTTGGCTACACCTTCTGCCCGGATATCTGCCCGGTCACACTGCAAACCTTAAGCAATGCCGTCGAGAAGATGGACAAGAAAGGCCTGAAGGTTACGCCGGTGTTTATTACCCTTGATCCGGAACGCGACAACGTGGACGCCATGGGCCATTACCTCGCCAATTTTCACCCGCGCTTTGTCGGCCTGACCGGCACGGTGGAACAAATCGCCGTGGCGGCAAAGGCCTACCACGTTTATTACGCAAAAGCGGGAGAGGATGCGGACTACCTCGTCGATCACAGTGCGATTGTTTTTTTCATGGGACCGGACGGAAAATACCTTGCCCATTTCCGCCACAGCGATTCAGCTGAGACGATGGCCAAGGGAATGTCCAACCGGATTGATTAAGACCTACGCGCGGCGCAAAAGAAGCCTAAACGTCAAGGTTAACGACGTTAAGAGCATTTTCCTGAATGAACTTACGCCGGGGTTCAACCACATCGCCCATCAGCGTCGAGAAAACTTTCCCCGCCTCTTCGGCGTGGTTCACCTTGACGCGAAGGAGCGTGCGTGCGTTCACATCCAGCGTCGTTTCCCAAAGCTGTTCCGGGTTCATCTCGCCAAGCCCTTTATAACGCTGAACGACAAGACCCTTGCGACCGGCCTCGGAAATCGCATCAATGAGAAAAACGGGTCCGGCTATTTTTTGTTCGCTGTCTTTTCGAACAAGCGTCGCATGCCGCCCCCATGTTTTCTGCAGACTGGAAGCCATTTCATTGAGGCGCTGAGCCTCGGCGCTTTTAATCAGGGACAGGCTAAGTTCGTAACGTGTCGTCACCCCGCGCAAGACACGGTGGAAACAATAGCCGCCGCCGTCCAGGGCCTCGCCCTTCCAGCCACGCATCATCTCGCTGGCCAGCGCATCCAGGCGGCGCGCGATATAGGAAGCCGTTTCACCAGCAGTTTTCATATTGCCGGCGCAATCAAGGTTGAGCACCCCAAGAACGGCCGCCTGTTCAATCACGTCGCGGCTTCCAATGCGGCGGGCAAGCGGCTGGGTCAGCTTGCTGACAACCCGCGCTTCTTCGACAAGGTCGCGCAAATCCGCCCCGGCATGCTCCGAACCGTTGCTTAACTTCAGCACGGCCCCTTCGGTGCCCATCGTCACAAGGTGGTCCTCCAGTTCCCGTTCGTCCTTCAGGTAGATGGAGGACGAACCCCTGCGAACGCGATAAAGCGGCGGCTGTGCAATATAAAGATAGCCGCGCTCAATCAGTTCCGGCATCTGGCGGTAGAAGAACGTCAGCAACAGGGTTCGGATATGGCTTCCGTCCACGTCGGCATCCGTCATGATGATCACTTTGTGATAACGCGCCTTTTCGATGTTGAAATCGTCATGACCAATGCTGGTGCCGATTGCCGAAATAAGCGTGCCGATTTCCGCCGAGCCAAGCATGCGGTCAAAACGCGCGCGTTCAACGTTCAGGATTTTTCCTCGCAGGGGTAAAATTGCCTGACACGCCCGGTCGCGCGCCTGCTTTGCGGAACCGCCGGCTGAATCCCCCTCAACGATGAAAAGCTCGCTTTTTTCCGGGTCGCGTTCCTGGCAATCGGCAAGTTTCCCCGGCAGGGAGGCAATGTCGAGCGCGCCTTTGCGGCGGGTAAGCTCCCGCGCCTTGCGCGCCGCTTCCCGCGCAACCGCCGCCTCGGTAATCTTGGAAACGACCTTCCTTGCTTCGACGGGATGTTCCTCCAGCCACTGGGAAAGCCCTTCGCTAAACACACCCTCGACAAGCGGACGCACTTCCGAAGAAACCAGCTTGTCTTTTGTCTGGGAGGAAAATTTGGGGTCCGGCACCTTGACCGAAAGCACACACGTTAACCCTTCCCGCGAATCGTCGCCGGTTAGGGAAACACGTTCTTTTTTCAGGATGCCGCTTGCCAGCGCATAGGCCTGTATCGTTCGCGTCAACGCCCCGCGAAAGCCGGCAAGATGCGTGCCGCCATCGCGCTGGGGGATGTTGTTTGTGAAACACAGCATGTTCTCGTGGTAGCTCTCCGTCCACTGAAGCGCGACTTCCACCTCGGTGCCGTCCCGGTCGCCCTTGATGACGATGACCGGCTCATGTATCGGTGTTTCGGATTGATCGAGATAGCCGACGAAGGCCGCAAGACCACCGTCGTAGTGCAGTTCGACACGTTTTTCCTCGGCGCTGCGCGCATCGGTCAGCACCAGCATCACGCCGGAATTTAGAAAAGCAAGTTCGCGCAGCCGGTGTTCCAGGGTTGAAAAATCAAATTCCATCATGGAAAAAGTTTCCGACGACGGGAAAAAGGTGATTTCCGTTCCCGTTCGCTCACCAGCCGGACCGGATTCCACCAGCGGTGCTTCTGCAACGCCATGGCGAAAGCGAAGAAACGATTCCTTCCCCTGCCGCCAAATCCGCATTTCCAGCCATTCCGAAAGTGCGTTCACGACAGAAACGCCGACCCCATGCAGGCCACCGGAAACCTTGTAGGAGTTTTGGTCGAACTTCCCGCCGGCATGGAGATGCGTCATGATGACCTCGGCCGCCGATATGCCCTCTTCCTTGTGAATGTCCGTCGGAATGCCGCGCCCATTGTCAGAAACCCGCACGGAACCGTCCGCGCACAACGTCACGTCAACCCGGTCGCAGAAACCTGCCAGCGCCTCGTCGATCGCGTTGTCGACGACTTCATAGACCATGTGGTGCAGGCCGGACCCGTCATCCGTATCGCCGATATACATCCCCGGCCGTTTGCGAACGGCATCAAGGCCGCGCAGAATCTTGATCGATTCGGCACCATATTCCCGGTCCACGTCGGCGCGGCTCTTCTGATCCGGATTTTCTACCGTTTGGTTCACAACGTTCTCATTCACAGCTTTTTTACAACTCCGATCCACATTTCAAACCCGCGTCTAACCCTCGGCGAGGACGGCGCCGTCAAGGACACTGAAAAACTGGGCACGCCCTTTTAGTGGCTGGAAAAAGGCGGTTTCCGTTCCCGTCATCCAGGCCTGCGCGCCCAAGGCCTCGATCGCCTCGAAAAGTGCTTCGCGCCGGGCCGCGTCCAAATGCGCCGTCACTTCGTCCAGAAGCAGAAGCGGCGGCGTGCCCCGAGCCTCGGCCTGCAAGCGCGCGTCCGCAAGCAAAATTGCAATCAACAGCGCCTTCTGCTCACCCGTCGAACATTGCGCCGCCGGAATTCCCTTCGCCAGATGCCGGACGGCAAGGTCGCTGCGATGGATGCCTTCCGTCGTCACGCCCGCGGCCCCATCCCGGCCCCGAAGCGTTTGCAACTGCGCCAGAAACCGCTCGGCAACCGTCGACATGGACGCTGTCTCCAGCCAGCCTTCGAGCCGTCCCTCGACCTCCAGAACGACGCCCGGAAACGGCCCGACCGCCGCCGCCACCGCGTCGCCGAGGTGGCGGATATAGGCGCGGCGCGTGTTCGCAATCCCAGCCCCCGCAAGGGCCATTCTTTCCTCCAGGGCCGTCAGCCAGCCCGGGTCGGCACCGCCATCGTGAAGCAGGCGGCTGCGTTCGCGCATGGCGCGCATGTAATCGGCAAGCCGGACCGCGTGGGCCGGTTCAAACCCAAAGACAAGACGGTCTAAAAAGCGCCGCCGCGCCGCCGCACCTTCCAGAAAGATGCGGTCCATTTCCGGCGTCAGCCAGCTGGCATGCAACACCTCACCCAAAGCCGCCTGACTGCGCTGGTCGCATCCGTCAATTCGCAGCAACCGGCGCTCGCGGCCAAGCGACGCGGCGTGGGGATCGCGACCGATGCCGATTTCCGTCACCCCGTCCGGCGTACGAACCCCGACGGCGACGGCCCAGTGGCCGCGCGCCGTCTTGCAGCCCAGATCGGCAATCCGCGCGCGGCGTAAGCCCCGGCCAGGCACCAGCAGCGACAGCGCTTCGAGAAGGTTGGTCTTGCCCGCCCCGTTCGGCCCCGTCAGCACAACCGGCTTTCCCTCAAGAGAAAGCTTGAGAGCCGCATAGTTCCGAAAATCCGTCAGTCGCATACGAAGCACCGCAAGGGAGGCCGCCACCGGCCGCGTTGCCATCGCCGTGCTTGCGCACGGAAACGCCCCCGCTCTTACGGCCACCGTCGCGGTCATACACGCATCGGCATCAGGACAAACAACACGTTTTCCCTGGAGAGGTCGCGCACAATTGTCGGCGAACTGGAATCCGCCAATATCAGCTCGATGTCCTCCCCCCCGATCTGCTGAGTAATATCGAGGAGATAACGCGCATTAAAGCCGATCTCCATCGGGCTGGCATCGTATTGCACTGTAAGTTCTTCCGAAGCCGTGCCGCTTTCTTCCGAGCTTGCCGACAACAGAAGCTTGCCCGGTGAAAGCGCCAGCTTGATCGCCCGGGACTTTTCGATCGAGATTGTCGAAACACGATCAACCGCCACTGTGAATTCCCGGCAGTTCAAAACCAGCTTTTTGTCGTTCTCGCTGGGAATGACCCGCTGGTAATCCGGAAAGGTGCCGTCAATCAACTTCGATGTCAGCACGGCACCGCCAATGCAGAACCGGATTTTTGTGTCCGAAAGTCCAACCTCGACCGGGTCCGACGTCTCTTCCATCAGCTTGCCAAGCTCCAGCACCGCCTTGCGCGGCAGGATGATGCCCGGCATGCCGGCGGCCCCATCGGGGAGAGGCATTTCAACCTGTGCCAGCCGATGACCGTCCGTCGCCACCGCGCGCAGAACCGCGTCGGTCCCGCTTTCGGTCGCGTGCAGAAAGATGCCATTCAGGTAATATCGGGTTTCCTCCGTCGAGATGGCAAAGCTCGTCCGTTCGACGAGATTGCGAAGGTCCGCCGCCGCAAGGGTGAAATTATGGGAAAAATCGGCCCCGGCATTCACCGGAAACTCATCAACCGGTAGTGTGCTCAGCTCAAAATTCGACCGTCCGGCCTGCACGGCAAGCCGGGCGCGAGCGGCGTCATAGTCAAACGCGATCTGAGCGCCGTCTGGAAGCTTGCGAACAATGTCATAAAGCGTGTGCGCCGGCGCCGTTGCCTGGCCCGTCTCGGTAATCTCCGCCGCAAGGGCCTCGACAACGGTGAGGTCCATATCCGTCGCGGTCAGGCTTAAGGAGCCTTTGTCGGCAGAAAGCAGCACGTTCGAAAGAACCGGGATCGTCGTGCGCCGTTCCACAACCCGCTGAACATGAGCCAACGCCTTGAAAAGAGCCGTGCGTTCAATGGTAAATTTCATAATCGATCAACGGCCCCCAAAGCAGTTTTCCGGGCGCAAAAGACACCGCGCCCTCTTCCCGGCGACGGCCTTTAGCGAGGGGGCAAAAGGCAGCCCCCCAATGGAAGCCGCATTATAACAAAAACCGTTGGTTTTCGAAGTCTTTTTCGGAAGGACCCGGCCTCCAAAACGAGCGAAAAGCGCCCCCATTCTGGCCGTCCGGAACGGCGAGCGCCGTTAGCCCTCCAGCACGCGCCGAAGCAGCTCGATATCTTCCGAAAAACTCGGGTCCAGGCCGCGCAATTCCTCAATTCGGCGAACGGCGTGCATGACGGTCGTATGGTCGCGCCCGCCGAATTTGCGGCCAATTTCGGGCAACGACCTCTGGGTCAGTTGCTTGGCCAGATACATCGCCACCTGCCGCGGTCGGGCGACAACCCGCGAACGACGATCCGAATGCATGTCCGAGACCCGGACGTTGAAATGCCCGGCGACCTGTTTTTGAATTTCCTCGATCGTAACCCGGCGCTCATTTGCCCTTAGAAGATCGCGCAACACCTCCTGGGTGGTTTCCAGCGTGATCTCCCGCCCGACAAGGGTCACATGGGCGACAACGCGGGTCAGCGCCCCTTCAAGCTCGCGAATGTTCGAAGTCACCCGGCGCGCAAGGAATTCCATCACCTTCGCCGGAACGACGACCCCCATTTGCTCGGCCTTGGACTGCAGAATGCCCAGGCGCAGTTCATAGGTGGTGGCGTGGATGTCGGCCGCCAGCCCCCAGCCCAGACGGGAACGCAGGCGCTCTTCCAGCCGGTCAAGATCGGCCGGGGATTTGTCGGCGGAAATGATGATCTGGCGCTTTTGATCGATCAGCGCATTGAACGTATGGAAGAATTCTTCCTGGGTTGCTTCCTTGTCCGCCATGAATTGCACATCGTCGATCATGAGAACGTCGACAGAGCGGAACAAGTCCTTAAAAACCATCGTGTTTTTGAAGCGCAGCGCCCGGATGAACAGATACATGAATTTTTCTGCCGACAGATAGACGACCTTGCGCATGGGGTCGCGTTCGCGAATATGCCAGGCGATGGCGTGCATAAGATGGGTCTTGCCGAGCCCCACCCCGCCATAAAGAAAAAGTGGGTTAAACGGGACCCCGTCCGCATCGACAACACGGCGCGCCGCGGCATGGGCCAATTCGTTCGGTTTGCCGACGACAAAATTATCGAATGTAAATCTGGGGTCCAGCGGCGCCGCCACCTCTTCCAGCGTCCAGGCGCGATTTCCGGTCGGATGCGCCGGGCTTGCGGCGGCATGGACGGGGCGGGTGGCCAAGGTCCGGTCTGCCGCCTCAACCGGCTGCGCGCGCAGCCCGCGCACGACAAAATCGATGCCGCGCAGAGAGGGGTTTTTTGCCGTCCAAAGCTTGTGGATATGCCCGGCATATTTCGACTGGATCCAGTCGCGCATGAAACGCGTCGGCACGGAAAGCGTGATGTCCTCGCCTTGCACGGACTCGATTTCCAGGGGGCTAAGCCAACTCTTGAAAATCGCCTCGCCAAGCTCGACCTCAAGCTCCTTGCGGATTTGGGGCCATTGCGTGGCCAGGTCTTGCGCGGTCAGGCCATTGGCATGGCTTTTTTGAGTCATCGCCGCGCCTTCTGCCTTACCAAGAACGCCATGCCACTCTCCCTAAACGCAACCAAAAAACGCCGCACGGTTTTTAAAATTTCCGTGCATTCAACGCATTCAACGCAAAAAAAATCGCTGGAAAACGACAAAGCAAACAGAGGCGTTTTCCTGAAACTTTCTTCCCGAATTTTTTGTTGGCCGCTTAATCCCCAAAGACCTCGAAACGGTGACGGAATTTTTTTTGACGACCCGCCTTTTCCCCGCAACGAACACGGCAAGACTAGCCACAGTCGGAACGCTTGGCAACTCGATCGAAAGGGGAACAGAACAAATTTTTTCTACATTTTTAGGAATTTGCGTTTGCATTTTCGTTTGCGCTTTACAAACAACGTGTTGCATTGATGGCGTATAAAAACACAAACGCCGTCCCCATAAGGAACGGCGCGGTCAGGTTCGATTTAAGAAAAAATTTTTGGTTAAAGCGCTTTAATTTTTGCGGACAGGCGCGAAATTTTCCGCGCAACCGTGTTCTTCTTAAAAATGCCCTTCGTCACGCCGCGCATGATTTCCGGCTGGGCCACGCGCAACGCTTCCGTCGCTTCTTTTTTGTCGCCGCCAGCGATCGCCGTATCCACCTTTTTCAAGTAGGTGCGGATGCGCGTACGCCGGGCGCGATTGATCAATGTGCGGCTAATGTTCTGCCGGATCCGCTTTTTTGCCGATGTCGTGTTCGCCATGTTGCTTTCGGTCCTCTGCGATTGGTAGCGGGGTTATAGCGGTCCCGCCCCCCAAACGTCAAGGCAGGCTGCGCCTAGCGATGCTTCCAGGTCGGGCTCCGCTTTTCAACGAAGGCCGTCAGCCCCTCGGCGCGGTCTTCCGTCCCCATCAACAGGTTGAAAAGGCGGTGTTCAAACTGCAGAGCGGCCTTCAGAGGCATCTCATAGGCGACGTTTACCGCCTCTTTCGCCACACGGCTGGCAGGAAGCGAGAAGGAGGCGATTTTCTGGCCAAGTTTCAGGGCTTCCGCGACAAGCTCCGCCGCCGGCACGACCCGTGCGGCCAGACCCGTCCGCTCCGCCTCATCGGCGTCCATCATCCGCCCGGTGAGACACATCTCCATCGCCTTTGATTTGCCAATGATGCGCGTCAGCCGCTGAGTGCCGCCGCCGCCCGGAATAAGGCCAATCGAAATCTCGGGCAGGCCAAGCTTGGCATTGTCGGCGACGAGCAGGATGTCGCACATGATCGCCACCTCCAGCCCACCACCAAGGGCGTAGCCCGCCACCGCCGCAATCGTTGGCTTGTTGCAACGGGAAATGCATTCCCAGGTGTTCGTAAAGGTCTGCTCATGAGCTTGCGCCACCGTCATGTCGCGAATTTCCTTGATGTCCGCACCCGCAGCAAAGGCTTTTTCGTTGCCCGTCAGCACAATGGCGCCGATCCCATCGTCAGCGATAAACGCGTCCAATGCCTGGGACAGATCGGTGATCAAGGCCCGGCAAAGCGCGTTCAGCGCCTTGGGCCGGTTCAACGTAATCAGGCCCACGCGCCCGTGGGTTTCGACGAGAATGTTTTCGTAAGCCATTGCTTGCTCCTGTTCGTTTCCGAGCTGCCCCGTCTAATAAGAGCTGCCCCGTCTAATAAGGCGAAAGAGAGTGAGGCGAAAGCGAAAAACGGACAATCACCGGAGACGAACCCGCCTCGAATTCGATATCCAGCGCTTCGCCTTCACGGGTGAACCGGGTCGCCTTTTCCATGCGCCAGCCGAGTTGGGGAAGCGTCCTTGCATAAAAGGCGAGCACGTCACCTGGCGTCACCCGCCCTTGCGCCATGGAAATAACAATACGCCCGCCGGGTTTGTCAAAGACGATCCCGGATTCTTCCAATTCGTGCAGTTCCGCCATCAGGGGAAGGTCCTCAATCCCGCGCAAATAGGCGCGCGGCTGGCCCACTTCCTCCGCCTTGCCCGGCACGGCAAACAGGGCCGTGGCAATCGCAAGCAATCCAACGCCAGCAAAAAAGAAGCGGCGGCGAACCAGCCCGACATATCGCGTTTCATCCATGGTCTTGAGTGTACCCTTATCGCTGACGCTTCGGGCAATAGAAGGTCGAACGCCCCGCCTGGCGAACCCGCCGCACACCCGCCCGGCAATCGCAAGTCGGGCAGGGCGCGCCCTCGCGGTCATAGACCGCAAAACTATGCTGAAAATAGCCAAGCTCACCGGAAGGCTGCGCGTGGTCCCGCAGGCTGGACCCACCGGCTTTGATGGCGCGGCCAAGCACGTCCCGAATGGCGCCCGCCAGCCGTTCGGCGCGTTTCGGCCCCAGGCTTCCTGCCAGTCGCAGAGGCGAAAGCCCTGCCTCGTAGAGGCTTTCACAGACATAGATGTTGCCAAGCCCGGCCAGAACGCGCTGATCGAGAAGCGCCGCCTTCAAAGGCCGGCGACTGGCCTTCAGCCGGGCACGCAAGGTCGCGCCCCCAAAGCCATCCCCAAGCGGTTCGGGCCCCAACGCCTTCAACAGGGGGTGGGCCCCAAGCGTCGCCGCCTCACCAAAGGCGAAAAGGCCAAACCGTCTTGGGTCGCGCAGCCGGAGCCACACGCCGGCTTCCGTTTCGAAATCGATATGATCGTGGGGCGAGGGCGGCGGTGGCCGGCCCTTGAACACGGTCATGCGGCCCGACATGCCGAGATGCTGAAGCAGGACGGCCTCGTTTTCTAAATGCCAAAGCAGATATTTGCCGCGCCGGGAAAGGCTGCAAACGCGCTGACCGGTAAGCCTATCAGCAAAGTCGGCCGGCAGCGGCAGGCGAAAATCGCCGCACCGCACCTGAACGCTTGCAATAAGCTGCCCTTCAAGATGCGGGGCCAGCCCCCGGCGGGTGGTTTCGACTTCTGGAAGTTCCGGCATGATCCGGCAAGGTAGCGCGTTGCACTGGCCTCGGCTATCTTCGCCCGTGGCATGAGCAGGCAAAAATCCGACCCCCGTCAGGGAACAACCACCGATTTTGGATTTCGCCAGGTGCCGGTTTCGGAAAAACCGGGCCTGGTCGATGACGTCTTCGCCCGGGTGGCGACACGTTACGACCTGATGAACGATTTCATGAGCGGGGGTGTCCATCGCCTGTGGAAACGCGCCCTCATCGACCACCTCAACCCACGGCCGGGCATGCGCCTGCTGGACGTGGCGGGCGGCACCGGCGACATCGCGCTGCGTTTTCTGGCCCGGGCCAACGCCAAAGCCGCACACGCCAAGGATGCCCCCGCCGGTGCGCTGCAGGCCCAAGCCCCGCAGGCCGAAGCCCTTGTCTGCGACCGCAACGTCGAAATGCTGCGCGTCGGGCGCGACCGGGCGCTGAACCAGAACCGCCTTTCCGGCATCCGGTGGATCGCCGGCGACGCCGAATCGCTGCCCATCGCGTCCGCAAGCGTGGATGCCTATACAATCTCTTTCGGGCTTCGCAACGTCACCGGGATCAACAACGCCCTGCGCGAAGCCGCGCGCGTGCTGGTGCCGGGAGGCCATTTTCTGTGCCTGGAGTTCAGCCATGTGATTTTGCCCACCCTGGCCGATCTGTACGATGCCTATTCCTTTCGCGTGATCCCGCTGCTGGGCCAATGGATCGCCAAGGACCGTGAGGCCTATCGCTACCTCGTCGAAAGCATCCGCTGTTTTCCCACCCAGGCCGCGTTAAGCGAACGGATCAGCAAAGCAGGCCTGGATTGCGTTTCCGTGCGCAACCTCTCTGGCGGCATCGCCGCCATCCATTCGGCCTGGCGCATATAACCCCGATTGTGGAACGTTCCCGCCGTTAAAAAGGGGCCTTGCCTGCCGCGCCGGGGCCCCATAGATTAATCACGGTTTTCTTTCGTAGTTTCTGGCATTGCACAGATGGAACGCGCATTGATGCTCGACGGCAAACGCATTTTGCTCATCATCTCCGGCGGCATCGCCGCCTACAAGGCCCTGGACCTTCTGCGCCGGTTAAAGGAACGCGGTGTGCGCGTTCGCGTCGTTCTCACAAAAGGCGGCGCCCAATTCGTCACGCCCCTTGCCGTCGCAAGCCTCAGCGGCGAAAAAGTCTATCAGGACCTGTTCTCGCTGACGGACGAAAGCGAGATGGGACACATCCGTCTTTCCCGCGAGGCGGATTTGATTGTCGTCGCGCCGGCAAGCGCCGATCTCATGGCCAAAATGGCCGCCGGCCTCGCCGATGACCTGGCGACAACGGCGCTTTTGGCCACCGACAAGCCCGTCCTTCTGGCGCCGGCCATGAACGTGGCCATGTGGGAAAATCCAGCAACGCGCGCAAATGTGGCGCTGCTGGAAGCCCGCGGCATAACGCGCGTGGGACCGGCAACAGGCGATCTGGCCTGTGGCGAGACCGGCCCCGGACGCATGGCGGAACCGGAAGATATTTTAGGCGCGATCGAGGCTTTCCTTGCCGGTCCACAGCCCCTTCGCGGACGGCGCGCCCTGGTCACAAGCGGACCAACCCGCGAGGCGATCGACCCCGTGCGTTACCTGTCCAATCTCTCTTCCAGCAAACAGGGCCACGCGATTGCGCGCGCGCTCGCCCAGCTTGGCGCTGAAACGGTGCTGGTGACCGGCCCAACACGCCAGACGGCGGCGCCCCATGTGCAGGTGCGCAACGTCACCACCGCCGAAGAAATGCTGGCCGCCTGCGAAGCGGAACGCCCCATCGATGTCGCCGTTTGTGCCGCCGCCGTTTCGGATTGGCGGCCCACCACCCGGCCCAACCAGAAATTGAAAAAAAAGAAAGGGGCGACACCGGTGCTGGAACTTCAGGAAACGCCGGATATTCTGGCGCGCTTAAGTGCGGCCGGGCCAACACGACCGAGCCTTGTCATCGGGTTTGCCGCCGAAACCGAAAACCTGATCGAAAATGCCCGGGAAAAACGTACGCGCAAGGGCTGCGACTGGATTTTGGCGAACGACGTTTCAGAGGGAAGCAATACCCTGGGCGGTGACAGCAACCGTATCCATTTTCTAACGAAAGATGGCATCGAAGACTGGCCCGAGATGAGCAAAGACGCCGTCGCCACCACCCTTGCACAGCGCATCGTCACGCATTTCGAAGGCGACGCATGACCGGCATTGATGTGCGCGTCGAACGCCTGGCCCACGGCAAGGGCCTTCCCCTTCCCGCTCAGGCGACGGATTTCAGCGCCGGCGTCGATCTTGTGGCCGCGAACGCAACCGAAACGATCCTGCCCCCGGGCGCACGCGCGCTGCTTCCCACCGGGATCAAAATCGCATTGCCCCAGGGTTTCGAGGCGCAAATCCGTCCCCGGTCCGGTCTGGCGCTTCGCCACGGCATCACCGTGCTGAACAGCCCCGGCACCATCGATGCCGATTATCGCGGCGAAATCGGCGTCCTGCTTATCAATCATGGCGAGGCGCCCTTCACGGTTGAGCGCGGCATGCGAATCGCCCAGCTTGTCGTCGCCCCCGTCACTCGCACGATCTGGCAAGAGGTCGAGACCCTGCCCGAAAGCGTCCGTGGCGATGGTGGGTTCGGCTCGACCGGGCTTGACGTTAAACGCGCGGGCGAATGATGCGAATTTCAAAAAAACTGCTCTTCGCCATCGAGGCGGTTCTCGACATCGCCTATCATTCCGGCGGCGATCCGGTGCAATCAAGCGCGATTACCCGTCGCCAGAAAATTCCGAAACGCTACCTCGAACAGGTTTTGCAGCATCTTGTACGCACCGGCATTCTGACCGGCGTGCGCGGCGTGCGCGGCGGCTATCGTCTGGCGCGGGAACGCCGGCGGATTTCCCTTGGCGACATCACACGCGTTGTGCGCGCGATGGAAACGTCCCCGGACCCCCTGCAGGACGCCGCCGGCTCTGAACTTGGGCACCAAATTCTAAGGCCGATCTGGGCCGATTTGATAGAAGAGACGATGGCCCGCCTTGATGCCATCACCCTCGAAGACCTTTGCAATCGAAGCAACGCCGCCGGGATTGCCAGCGAGGCGGTGGAAAGGGTAGATTTCAGCATCTAAGTTTTTCTGGAATTCCGCCCAACGCCCATCCAACACCCATGGCGAGGGCGTGATTTTTTACCCATTCACATCATTTTTTAAGGTGAAAAAAATGTCTGAGGTCAAGCTTTCCGGCTATGACGCCAGCCAAATGGGACGAGGACATATCTACGAAAACTTCCTCGAAACGATTGGCAACACACCGCTTGTTCGCATTTCAAAACTTGCGGAAGCCCATGGCTGTTTGGCAGACCTCGTCTGCAAACTTGAATTCTTCAACCCCCTTTCTTCCGTCAAGGATCGCATCGGTCTGGCCATGATCGAGGCAGCCGAAAAGGAAGGCGGCGTCAGACCGGGAGCCGTCTTTATCGAGCCCACATCGGGCAACACCGGCATCGCCCTTGCCTTCATCTGCGCGGCCAAAGGCTACCGGCTTGTTCTTACCATGCCGGAAAGCATGTCGGTGGAGCGCCGCAAGATGCTTCAGCTGCTGGGCGCCGAGCTGGAATTAACACCCGCTGCAAAGGGCATGAAGGGGGCCGTCGACCGGGCCGAGGAGCTTCGCCAGCAGAACCCGGACATGATCATGCTGCAACAATTCAAGAACCAGGCGAACCCGGAAATCCACCAACGCACGACGGCAGAGGAAATCTGGCGCGACACGGACGGCAAGGTCGATGCCGTCATCAGCGGCATCGGCACCGGCGGCACGCTGTCGGGTGTCGGGCGTGCGCTTAAAGCGCGCAAGCCGAGCGTCAAGATGATCGCCGTCGAACCCGAAGACAGTTCCGTTTTAAGCGGCGGCGCACCGGGCCCCCACAAAATTCAGGGGATCGGCGCCGGGTTTGTACCGGAAATTCTTGACCAGGCACTGATCGACGAAGTTGTCCGTATCGGCAACGAAACCTCCTTTGCCATGGCCCGCGAGGTCGCCCGCGTGGAAGGCATGCCGGTCGGCATCTCGTCCGGCGCCGCCCTGGCCGCTGCCATCGAAGTCGGATCGCGGCCGGACATGAAAGGCAAGCTGATCGTCGTCATCATCCCTTCTTTTGCCGAGCGCTATCTGTCGACGGCGCTGTTCGAAGGGCTTTGACACGAAGCCTGAAGAGGTTTGGCCCGTGGCCTTTAACGAAACCCAGATCCAGCGTTACGCTCGCCACATCATCCTTCCCGAGGTCGGCGCGCGGGGACAGGAAAAACTGCTGCATGCAAAAGTGCTGGTGGTGGGCGCGGGGGGCTTAGGCTCGCCAAGCCTGATGTATCTTGCCGCCGCCGGAATCGGCACGATCGGAATTATCGACGACGACGTTGTCGATTTAAGCAATCTCCAGCGCCAGGTCATTCATGCCACGGAGCGCATCGGCGCCGCAAAGGTTGAAAGCGCCGCCGCGACCCTGGCCAAGATCAACCCCGACGTCCACGTCATACGCCACAACGCGCGGCTGACGGCTGAGAACGCGCTCGCACTTTTCGGGGAATACGATCTGATTGCTGACGGCAGCGACAATTTTTCGACCCGCTTCCTGGTCAACGATGCGAGCTTTTTTGCACGCAAGCCGCTGGTCACGGCGGCGGTTCTGCGTTTCGATGGCCAGATTGCCACCTTCCGCGCCTATGAAGAAGGAAACCACCCCTGTTATCGCTGCATCTTCCGCGAGGCACCGCCCGCAGGCTCGGTCCCAAATTGCGCGGAAGGCGGCGTCTTTGGGGCCATCGTCGGGGTCATGGGAACGCTTCAGGCGACGGAAATCCTAAAAGAGCTGCTTGGGATCGGCGAAAGCCTGGACGGCCATATGCTGATTTACGACGGCCTTGGCAGCACGTTCCGTAAAATCGCCGTCACGCGCGACCCGGGCTGCCCGCTATGCGGCGAAGCGCCTTCGATTCTGGGCGTTACACAAAGCGAGGACCCCGCCTGCGCCACGCGCGCAACTTCCTAGCTTTCCGTTCCGATCACGCGGTCCGGCGGCGAATGGCCGTCCACAAAGGTCTTGATGTTGATCAGCACCTTTTCCCCCATGTCGATCCGTGCTTCCAACGTCGCCGAAGCCATATGCGGCAGCAGGACAACGTTGCCGAGCTTGACAAGCTTGGGATTGACGGCGGGCTCATGTTCAAAAACGTCCAGACCGGCCCCGGCAAGCTCGCCACGCTCAAGCATCCGCGTCAGGGCATTTTCGTCAACCACTTCGCCGCGCGCCGTGTTTACAAGATAGGCATCGCGGCGCATCAGCTTCAGACGCCTGGCCGAAAGCAGGTGATAGGTCGCCGGCGTGTGGGGACAATTGACGGAAACGATGTCCATATGCGCAAGCATCTGGTCCAGGCTTTCCCAATAGGTCGCATTCAGCTCGCGCTCGCGTTCTTCCGGCAAGCGGTGACGGTTGTGATAATGGATGGAAAGCCCAAAGCCACTGGCGCGCTTCGCAACGGCGGAACCGACCCGCCCCATGCCGAGAATGCCCAGGCGTTTTCCGCCGATGCGGTGCCCCAGCATCCAGGTCGGGCTCCAGCCCTCCCATTTCCCGGAACGGATGATCCGTTCGCCCTCGGCCAGGCGGCGCGGCACGGCAAGAATTAACGCCAGCGTCATGTCGGCCGTATCTTCCGTCAGCACGCCGGGGGTGTTCGTAACCGTTATCCCGCGCTGACGCACGGAACCGAGATCAATGTGATCGACGCCCGCGCCAAAGGAAGCGATCAGGCGCAAATTCGGCCCGGCATGGGCCAACACACCCGCATCCATGCGATCCGTCACGGTGGGAACAAGAATGTCCGCCGTTTCGACCGCCTGGATCAGCTCACCTTGAGACATCGGGTGGTCATCCAGGTTCAGCCGCGCGTCGAACAGCTCCATCATCCGCGTTTCAATGGATTCCGGCAGTTTCCGGGTAACAATGACTAGGGGCTTTCTGTCAGCCATTCCACGCCTCACCTCGTTAATTTCTGTCCTCCCATAGCAAGGATATTACCGTCTTGTCCACCACCTGTCCCCGAAAGAGCGTCAGACAAAAAATTTAGGCTGGCCCCGGGCGAAACCCCTTTGGGGATGAACATAGGAACCGTGCGACAAGAACAATCCCAGCCGAGACAAACCGGACCGTCTAATCAAGCCTTTTGTTGCAGGTGCGCCGGCGCGAACGGCAGCGAGCCTCTGTAATGTGAAGCAAAACAGCCGCGTTCTCTTTTCGGGGCCGCGGCCACAGAGAATTGCGCCGAGCCAACGCGCCAGAATTCTTTTCTTCCACAAGCCTCACGTCTCTTCGCCCGCCCCACACGCATGCATGCATCTTGGCTCGCGCCCCACGCCCCTTTATCTGATATAGAATGGCCGCAACGGCTCACATGCCGGCAATCACGGTTGAACGCTGTTTATGGCTTTCCTGTCCCCACTTTGCGCCGCCACCTTCGCCCTTGCCATGCTGGCGGGACCGAGCCTCGCCTCTGCGGCAACGGGATTGCCGCTGCCGCGTTATGTAAGCTTGCGGGCATCGGAAGTAAACGTCCGCACCGGCCCCGGTGTACGCTATCCCGTTGATTGGGTGTTCCGCCGCCACGGCCTGCCTGTCGAAATCGTGGCGGAGTTTGATACCTGGCGGAAAATCCGGGATGCTGAGGGAACGGAAGGCTGGGTCCATCAAAGCCTGCTGTCGGGAAAACGCACGCTGTTTGTGACCGGTTCCGCGGCGGAAAAGACACGCACCCTCCGCCGAAAACCTTCTGCCGACGCAAAAGCCGTGGCCGAGGTAGAGACACGCGTCGTCGGCAAGCTGCTTGAATGTCCCAAAGAATCCAATTGGTGCCGCGTGCGTGTCGGCGGCTTCGAAGGCTGGATGAAGCGCAGCACCTTCTGGGGCGTGTACCTGAACGAAGCCGTCGAGTAGCCCAGCCTAATCGAAATCTTCGCCAAGCGCGGCGCGGGTCTTCTCAGGAATGGCCGCCATATGCCCGTAACCGGCATGGCGAATGCCAAGCATCACCTCCGTTTCCGGGTTGCGGAAGGCGGCGATGGCACTTTTCGTAAAAGGAAAACGCAGGAAGTGAACGGCCGACGCCTTGCCTTCTTCCGTGGAACGCGCGATGTCGTCGGCAACCGGCACAGCAGGCAGGCAGGCGCCCCCCACCTGCAGGACAACCTGGTCTTCGACGCCGCCGATGGTGTTAAGAAACGCGCCGCGTAATTTCGGATCTTCGATCTCGAACATCAAGGTAGCTACAAGCTCGCTTCCTTTTGGAATCAAGGGGCTGTAAGCATCCAATTCGCCGGCAATCTGTGCCTCGCCACCCTTTTCGATGCACAGCATTTCGTGCACCTGCCACCACATCGTGTCGAAGTTTTCGAAATAAAACATCGCATGAGGCCCAACAGCGACGCGGCGGTCAGCTTTGATTGCCGAAATTACCTTGCGGCGCGCGTCGCGGATGCCAGCATATTCCGACATCGACAACACGTCGCCCCGGGTGATGTCGTGTTTTTTCGTCATGCTGGCAATATCCCATAGGCGCGCGCAAAAAGTTCGATCGGGTGATAAGCTTCCCTGGGCGCGGCGTTGTCATCAAGACGTTCCATGCCTTGGACAATATGCGCCCCCGCCAGCGGACATTCGGAAGCCAAATAGGCCTTCTTTGCCTCGGTCGCCCGGCGGGCGACGGGCTTTCCAACCTTGATCGCGGTTTCAAAATTCGCCTTCATGACCCCCCACGAACCGCCATGGCCCGAGCAACGCTCGATCACTTCCAAATCCGCTTCGGGCAGCAGGCGCAGCATTTCCGCCGCCTTCTGCCCCATGTTCTGGGCGCGCGCGTGGCAGGCAAGATGCAGCGCCACGCCCCCGTCAAGCGGCTGCATGCCTTCGGCCAGGCCCTCGACCGTTGCCACATCGACGACATATTCCGTAATGTCGAAGGTGGCCTTTGCAAGCAACGTCACGTCTTCTTCGTCCGGAAGCAGCAACGGCCATTCAAATTTCAGCATCAACGCGCAAGATGGCACCAGCGCGATAACGGCATGGCCCTTGTCAATCCACGGTCGCATTTCGCGCGCAACTTTACGCGCGCGCGCCGCCACATCCGCCAGATCGCCCTGTTCGAATTTTGGCATGCCGCAACAGGCCGGATAGACGATTTCCGTCTCGACGCCGTTCCTGGCGAGCACGGCACGCGCGGCAACACCGATTTGCGGCTGGTTGTAATTTGCGAAACAGGTTGCATAAAGAACGGCCTTGCGGCCAAAGGCCGGCGCGTCGCGATTGACAATGACGGCGTCACAAGCGGCCCGCGCAGTAAAACTTTTGCCCTGAAATTTCGGCAAGGCCGCCTTGCGATCCACGCCGGCCAGCGCCTCCAATGCCCGGCGCGTCGCTTTGTTTTTCGTATCACTGGCCCAATTAACAATCGGCGCAACGGGGGCAGCAAGTTTGCCGTTCCGGTCCGTTTCGGCCAACTGGCGAGCGGCAAAGGAAACCTTCCCCTCGCGATGCTCCATCGCCCGATAGCGCAGCATAAGATGCGGAAAATCGAGATCGAATTCATGGGGCGGTACATAGGGGCATTTCGTCATGAAGCACATGTCGCAAAGCGTGCACGCGTCCACGACAGGCTTGAAATCCACGCTGGCAACGTCGTCGAGCTCGCCGGAGGGCGCCGCGTCGATCAGATCGAAAAGTCTGGGAAAACTGTCGCAGAGATTAAAACAGCGGCGACAGCCGTGACAGATATCAAAAACGCGGCGACATTCCGCCTCCACCTTCGTGCGATCCGTAAAATCCGGGTCCGTCCACGAAATAGGATGACGTTTTGGCGCGCTGGAAGATCCCTCCGCTGTCATTGCAGCGTCCCTCCGATCCTAAAGACGTCCCCACAGGCGATGAAGCAGGGCACCTGAAAAAAAAGGGGATGCTTTCGCACCCCCTTCGCATCTGCACCTTGAAAGCTGTGAAACGCCAGGGGGCTTACTGACCAAGCGTATCGATGGCTTTCTGAAAACGCCCGGCGTGAGACTTTTCAGCCTTGGCCAGGGTTTCAAACCAGTCCGCGATTTCGTCAAAACCTTCCCCACGGGCCGCCTTTGCCATCCCCGGATACATGTCCGTGTATTCGTGGGTTTCGCCCACGATCGCCGCCTTCAGATTGGCGTCCGTCAACCCAATTGGCTCACCCGTCGCCGGGTCGCCTACCTCTTCCAGGAATTCGAGATGGCCATGAGCATGACCCGTCTCACCCTCCGCCGTTGAGCGAAAAACAGCGGCGACGTCGTTATAGCCTTCCACATCCGCCTTCTGGGCAAAATACAGATAGCGCCGGTTCGCCTGGGATTCACCGGCGAAGGCCGCTTTCAAATTATCCTCAGTTTTTGTTCCTTTCAGCGACGGCATGCTTTCCTCCATTCTTTTATCGGATTTGCTGGATCTGTTTGGTTTATCGGGTTTGATCCCGGTTCTGCATGACACCCGAAAACTCGGGTCCCATAAATTAGACTAGCTCTAAAATAGAGCCCTATAGACTGATATACAAGGCTTTTTAATGGAACTAAAAAATTAATCTTCCCGATCTGCAACACGCAAGATCACGTCAACCCGCTTTAAAGTCTGACCCGCCGGCGGGTCAGGAAGCGGACCGATGACAAGCCGGCCAACGGGAATGTCGCGAAGTTCGCCGCTTTGTTCGTGAAAGAAGTGATGGTGGCCGCTGATATTCGTATCAAAATAGGTGCGGCCTGATTCAACCACCACCTCGCGAAGAAGGGCAACCTCGGTAAACTGATGCAAGGTGTTGTAGACGGTGGCCAGGGAAACCCGTACGCCGGCAGCCAACGCTTCACCGTGAAGCTGTTCCGCGCGCACATGGCGATCCGCCCCGTCAAAGAGAAGCTTCGCCAATGCCATCCGCTGATGGGTCGGGCGCAGGCCCGCTTCCCTTAAAAGATCGCAGGCATTTGCATATGGACGAACGTGCCCCATTCTCACCTCGTATTTATTCCCACAAAAATAATATGGGCGTTTATCAAAAGGCAAGCAATATCATCATGTTTATACGCTTTTTAACATGATCCAGGTTAATCCCCGGTCAACAACCGCGTAAACAGCTCGCGAACCGTTGGGATATAGCCATTCGCGTAAAAAGAATCCGATTTAAAGCGAAACGCATTATGGCCGGCAAACATAAGCTCACGGTTCAGATCGCCGCCATGGGCGATTTCCTGAAGCGTCTTCTGGATACAATAGGAGCGGGGGTCCGGTTTCTTGCCCGTCGCACCGCTGGTGTCCTGAGACCAGCTGCTGAACCGGCAGGCGGAAAGACACCCCATGCAGTTCACCTGGTCTGTCCGGATTTCTTTCGCCTTTTCCGGGGCAACGAAGATGAGCGTTGAATCCGGCGTTCGCAACGCCTCGCCATAGCCCGCCGACGCCCAGCTATCCGCCCGGACCTTGTCGGGTGCCGTGAGATAAATGCCCCGTTTTCTGGCGCCGATGCTAAAGGCAACCTGGTGTTCGCCAACGGGATCAATCGTATAGGCAATCTGCCGCTCGCTTCGCCCTGAAAGCTCGCGAAGAAATGCGTTGTTCACGCAGGACGAATAAAAGCCCGTCGGACTGAACTGATTGAGAACGACGTCGCCTTCGCTTAAATCCAGCAGGCGGCGCTTCCAYTTTTCCGGGATCGGGCTTTCTTTCGTAAGCARGGGCCGGGTTCCAARCTGRAAACAGATCGGCCCCAGTTCCGGGTTGTTGATCCAGTCTTCCCATTCCCGCAAGCACCAAACCCCGCCGGCCATAATGATCGGCGTATCCCCAAGCCCAAATTCGCGCATTTGTTCGCGCATGGCGCGCACGCGTGGATAGGGGTCCTCCGGCACTTTCGGATTTTCGCTGTTGCTTAGGCCATTATGCCCGCCGGCAAGCCATGGGTCCTCATAGACGACGGCACCCAGGAGGTCCGAGAATTTGTAATAGGCACGTTTCCACAGCGCCCGGAACGCGCGCGCCGAAGAAACGATGGGATAATAATGGATGCCGTAATCCGCACTGATTTCCGCAAGACGATAGGGCATCCCCGCCCCGCAGGTGACCCCGTGAACAAGGCCCTTCGCGCCGTCAAGAATGCCACGAAGAACGGTTTCCGCGCCGCCCATTTCCCACAGGATGTTCAGGTGAAGCCGGCCCTGGCCGTTTGCCAGATCATGGGCGATGCGCGCCTGCTGAATGCCGCCGCGAATGGATTGCGCGATCAGTTCCAGATGGCGGTCGCGGCGATTGCGCCCGTGATAGACATAAGGAATGGGGTTGCYATCGGCATCGTAGCTATCGGCATTCACACCGGAAAAAGTGCCGACGCCGCCCATGGCCGCCCAGGCACCCGAGCTCTCGCCGGTGGAAATAGCGACCCCCTTGCCCCCCTCGACGAGGGGAAGCACCTCTCTTCCAGCAAGAAGAAGGGCGTTCAAGGCTTTCACGCGGGGTCCTCCTTAGCGTTCATTCCCTTCAGACAAGGCAGATGCCGACACCGGGCCTAGCTGGCCTCCGGCTTTTCGGCGGCCTTCTTCTGAATGTCTTCGCCCGTCGCCTGATCGACGGCGCGCATGCTCAATTTTACTTTGCCCCGATCGTCAACGCCAAGAACCTTGACCTTCACCATCTCGCCTTCCTTCACGACGTCCCCAACCTGGGCCACGCGCTGCGGCGCCAATTCGCTGATATGCACAAGGCCATCGCGCGCACCAAGGAAATTCACAAAAGCGCCGAAATCCATGATCTTTACGACCTTACCTGTATAGATATGGCCGATTTCCGGCTCTGCAACGATATCTTTGATCCACTTGATGGCCGCTTCGGAGGATTCACTGTCCACCGAGGAGACCTTGATCGTGCCGTCGTCATCAATGTCGATCTTCGCGCCGGTCGTTTCGCAAATTTCGCGGATGACCTTGCCTCCGGTGCCAATCACTTCGCGGATTTTGTCCTTCGGCACCGACAGCGTCGTGATGCGCGGCGCATGGCTGCTGACATCCTCGCGAGCATGGTCAAGGGCCTTCACCATCTCGCCAAGAATATGTATCCGCCCCCCCTTCGCCTGGGCCAGGGCCTGTTGCATGATGTCTTCCGTAATCCCGGTGATCTTGATGTCCATCTGCAGGGCCGTAATCCCGTTTTCCGTCCCCGCCACCTTGAAGTCCATGTCGCCAAGGTGATCCTCGTCGCCGAGAATGTCCGACAACACAGCAAAGTCATCTGCTTCCTTGATCAAGCCCATGGCAATCCCGGCAACCGGCCGCAACAGCGGCACGCCGGCGTCCATAAGGGCAAGGGACGAACCACAGACGGTGGCCATCGAGGAAGACCCGTTTGATTCCGTAATCTCGGAAACGATTCGAATCGTATAGGGAAAGTCTTCCTTTTTTGGCATCAACGCGTGCATCGCCCGCCAGGCAAGTTTGCCGTGGCCAACTTCCCGGCGCGACGTAAAGCCGACACGCCCGGCTTCGCCGACGGAGAAGGGGGGGAAATTATAATGCAGCAGAAAATGCTCGCGATATTCCCCCGCGAGCGCGTCGATGAATTGCTCGTCCTGCCCGGTGCCAAGGGTGGCGATGACAAGGGCCTGGGTCTCGCCACGGGTGAAAAGCGCGCTCCCATGGGCACGCGGCAAAATGCCGACCTCGGCCACAATGGGACGAACCGTTGTCGTATCCCGCCCATCGATCCGAACGCCGGTTTCGAGAATGGCATTCCGGACAATCGCCTTCTCCACTTTCTTCGTGGCATTGGCAACGGCATTTCCGCTCACCTCTTCCGTTACCAGCGCGGCAGCAACTTCCTTGCGGACCTCGCCAAGCCGTTCGGAACGCGCCTGCTTTTCCGTGATCTTGTAAGCGTCGCGCAAATCGGCTTCCGCCTTTTCCCGCACGGCCGCGGCCAGGGTATCGGCAGAGGCATCCGGCGCCGGCAACTTCCATGCCGGCTTGCTGCACTCGCTCGCCATTTCGGCAATCGCATCGATAACCGGCTGAAATTCCTGATAGCCGAACATGACCGCCGCCAACATGACGTCCTCGGAAAGCTCGCTCGCTTCCGATTCAACCATCAGCACGCCGCCCTTGGTCCCGGCCACAACCAGGTTCAGGTTCGAATCCGTCAATTCTTCAATCTGTGGGTTAAGCAAATACTTGCCGTCAACATAGCCAACCCGGGCGGCAGCGATGGGCCCCTGGAAAGGAATGCCGGAAATCGCCAACGCCGCAGACGTGCCGACCATGGCAACGATGTCCGGGTCGTTTTCAAAATCGTGGCTTAACACCGTGCAAATGACCTGCACTTCGTTGCGGAAGCCATCTGGAAACAGCGGCCGGATCGGCCGGTCAATCAAACGACAGACAAGGGTTTCCTTTTCGCCTGGCCGAGCTTCCCGCTTGAAAAAACCACCTGGGATTTTCCCAGCCGCGTAGGTTTTTTCAATGTAATTTACCGTAAGGGGAAAGAAATCGATTCCTTCCTTTGCCTTCTTCGCGCCAACAACGGTGCACAGAACGACGGTTTCGCCATAGGTTACCAGCACCGCGCCATCTGCCTGCCGGGCAATCTTTCCGGTTTCCAGAACAAGCTTTCTGCCGCCCCAAAGAATTTCCTTACGTACAACGTTAAACATTCAATCTTCCTTCCATCCAACAATCCGCGGCACGCGCAGATCAAAGCCCCTCATCGGGCCAAGGCCGCGCCCTGACAGGCGCACCCTTGCCGCAACGGCCTGTTCTTACCTGTTATTTTCTTATGCCAAGGCGCTTGATTATCGCGTCATAGCGATCGACACCCGTCTTCCGCAAATAGTCGAGAAGCCGCCGCCGCTGGCTGATCATCTTCAACAGACCGCGGCGCGAATGGTTGTCTTTTTTATGTTCTTTGAAATGCTCGGTCAGGTTTTTGATTCGCTCACTCAGAATCGCAACCTGCACCTCCGGCGAACCCGTGTCGCCATCTTTCAGAGCATATTCCTTGATAACGTCTTGCTTCTTCTCAGGTGTAATCGACATCGTCTCTTTCCCTACAAATTTAATACACGCAGCGCGTGAAGCTTTCCTTTGGCCAATCGCGCCATCGCAACCGGCCGACCGGCCGACATGGCGCAAACGATCGCGCCCCCCTCCTCGGAGGCCGCGCGCGCCCGAAGCTGCCGGTGATCTTCGCGCAAAAGCATCTGAATGGACTGTCCATGCCGAAGCCGAACCGCCTGTTCTTCCGTCAAAGCCATAGCCGGGATGTCGTCCAGCCCAGCCTCAACGGGAAGCAGGTGCCTCGCCGCGGCGGCATCATGCCCGAGAGAAGTCAGACAATCCAGTGAAATTGCTTGTTTTTCCGTAAACGGACCGGTGGCCAGCCGGCGCAGTTCCGCAATACAGCCGAACGTACCAAGGGCGGTGCCAAGGTCACGCGCAAGACCGCGTATATAGGTGCCCTTGCCGCAAATGGCCTCAAAGGCTGCATGATCCGGGTCCGGGGTATCGAGAAGCCGAAACGCGTGGATATGCACAATTCGCGGGGCAATCGTCATTGTTTCCGCCGCGCGCGCGCGCGCATAAGCCCGTTTGCCCGCCACCTTGACGGCCGAATAATCCGGCGGCACCTGCGCGATCGCACCCGTAAAAGCAGGAAGTGCGGCCAGAATTTGCGCCCTTGTCGGGCGAACCCGGCTTTCCGCCGTGATCGCGCCGTCCATATCGTCCGTATCACGCGCCTCGCCCCAACGGACAAGAAAGCGGTATTTTTTTTCCCCGTCCATCGCGTAGGCCACCGTTTTTGTCGCCTCGCCAAGAGCAATGGGCAAAATGCCCGTCGCCCCAGGATCAAGCGTGCCCCCATGGCCGGCCTTGGCCGCGTTCAAATGTTTACGCACGACCGCCACCACCTTCGCCGATGTCATGCCCTTCGGCTTGTCGATGATCAGCCAGCCGTGAACCGGGTCGCCGGTGCGTCTACGCGCCATCGTCTTGCCGGCCGGATGGTTTGGCGGCGGCGGCGGCATCGTCATCGGACGCATTTTGTGATTGCCGCAGCGCTTTTTGCGGGTGCAGCAGCGATTCCAGTCTGTCGACGGCGTCAAAGGAAACGTCCGGCTGAAAGTCCAGTTCCGGGACGTGGCGCAGCTTGGCATGGCGAGAAAGCTGGCCGCGCAGATAAGCCGCCGCACGGCGCAACGAATCAAGAACCTCTTCCATGCCTTCGCCACCAAGGGGCGTGACAAAAGAAATAGCCCGGCGCAAATCCGGCGTGACGCGCACTTCCGTCACGGTTATCGGCGTATTGCGCAGAACCGGGTCGCGAAAATGACCGCATCTTAGAATGTCAGCAAGGGCGTGGCGGATTTCTTCGCCGACACGCAATTGCCGCTGGGAGGGGGCCTTGCCCCGGGAAGAAGCCATTGTTTTTTCCGAATACGCCCCTGGGAACGTGGCAAAAAGCCTTACAGCTTCGCCGCCGTCTCGGTGACCTCAAAGCATTCGATCACGTCCCCGGCCCGGATGTCCTGGTAGTTTTCAAAAGCCATGCCACAGTCATTGCCGGAACGCACTTCCTTCACTTCATCCTTGAACCGCTTGAGGGAGCTTAACTTCCCCTCATGAATGACGACGTTATCGCGCAACAGCCGAACGCCGGCCCCCCGACGGACCAAACCATCCGTGACCATGCAGCCCGCGACTTTCCCGACCTTGGAGACATTAAACACCTCCCGGATTTCGGCGTTGCCGAGCTGTTCCTCGTTACGGATCGGCGACAACATGCCTTCAAGCCCCGTCTTCACGTCATTCGTCACATCGTAAATGACGGAGTAGTAGCGTATATCGATGCCCTCGCGCTTTGCATGGACCCGTGCCTGGGGATTCGCGCGCACGTTAAAGCCAATGATCAAGGCGTTCGATGCCTGGGCCAGCGTGACGTCTGATTCATTGATGCCGCCGACGGCCGAGTGCAGCACAACAACAGCAACTTCTTCGTTTTCTTGCGAAAGCTTTTCAAGGCTTCCCACAATTGCCTCCACGGAGCCCTGCACATCGCCTTTGACGACGACCAGAAGTTCCTTCGCCACGCCGCTGGCAATCTTGGAAAGCATTTCCTCAAGCGTCCCGCGTGTTTTCTTTGTCGCTGCCAGATTGCGCGCGCGGCCCTTACGGTATTCCGCAATCTCGCGGGCACGCGCGTCACTGTCCACAACGACGATGTCGTCGCCCGCCATCGGCACGCCGCTCAACCCAAGAATTTCAACCGGCATGGAGGGGCCTGCCTCCGTCACCGTGTTTCCCCTGTCATTAACCAGCGCACGGACCCGGCCCCACTCGCTGCCGGCGACAAAAATATCGCCGACGCGAAGCGTCCCGCGCTGAATAAGAAACGTGCCCACGGCACCGCGTCCACGTTCAAGCCGCGCCTCAACGACGACGCCTTCCGCCTTGCAATCCGGATTTGCCTTAAGGTCCAGCATTTCCGCCTGCAACCGGATGGCTTCTTCCAGTTTGTCGAGATTTGCCTTTGTCTTCGCAGAAACTTCGACGGTCAAAACGTCGCCACCCATTGATTCTACGACGACTTCATGTTGCAGAAGTTCCGTACGAACCCGATCCGGGTCGGCACCCGGCTTGTCCATTTTGTTGATGGCAACAATGATGGGGACTTCCGCCGCGCGCGCGTGACGGATGGCCTCCACCGTCTGCGGCATAATCCCGTCATCGGCAGCAACAACCAATACAATAATATCCGTCGCCTGGGCACCGCGTGCACGCATCGCCGAAAACGCTTCATGACCCGGCGTGTCCAGGAAGGTGATGTTGTTGCCACCCTCAAGCTGTATCTGATAGGCGCCAATGTGCTGGGTAATACCGCCCGCCTCACGCGCGGCAACGTCGGTTTTACGCAGCGCGTCCAGAAGCGACGTCTTGCCATGGTCCACATGTCCCATGACCGTGACGACCGGCGCGCGCGGCTGCAACGACGCCTCTAAATCCGTTTCGCCTTTCAATCCGATCTCCACGTCCGCTTCGCTGACACGTTTGGCCCGATGGCCGAACTCGGTGACAATCAACTCTGCCGTATCGGCATCGATTGTCTGATTGACGGTTGTCATGACATCCATTTTCATAAGCGCCTTGATGACATCGACGGCGCGTTCCGCCATGCGGTTGGCAAGGTCCTGAACCGTTAAAACCTCGGGGATTGTGACTTCCCGAAAAATTTTTCCAGAATCAAGAGCACTGCCGTCCCCCTGCCTTTCGCGCTCGCGGGCGCGACGGACGGAGGCCAGACTACGAACGCGATCGTCTTCGTTCAGCGCCTTCGAAATAGTCAGTTTTCCAGCGCGCCGCCGCGGCTCTACACGGCGGACCGGCGGCACCCGTTTCGGGACCGTTTTTCGCCGCCCATGGTCTTCCTGCTCGCGAATGCGTGCCGTCACGGCGGAAAGGGCATTGCCATCCTCGCCGATTTCAACCTGCCCTGTTTTTTTCTCAGGATGTTTCGGGCCACCGGGAGATGGTGGCGTCTCCGGCGACGCTTTCGCCGCCATGCCATCTGCGGCATCGGCTTTCGATGCAGCTTCTGCAGTCTCGGCGTCCTCTTCCTTGGGCGGCGAAGCCGCAAACAACGCTTCCGCCTTAGCTGCCGTGGCCTCCGCGCCCTGCAGCGCGCGCGCGCGCGCGTGGCGTTCTTCTTCCGTAAGCCCAAGCCCACTTGAGATCGCCGCGTCTTCCTTGACTTCCGGCGCCACGGTCGCAACTTCCTTGACTTCCGCCATGTCGCCGCGGTCGTTCTTCGAGAACGTCCGCTTCTTGCGCACCTCAACGGTCACCGCCTTGGTCCGGCCGCGTGAAAAGCTCTGCTGCACCTGGCCGACTTTGACGGTTTTCTTCAGCTCCAGGCGTCCGGGACGCTTAAGCGAAAGCGGTGTCTTTTTTTGTTCTTCTGGTTCGTTCGTTTCTGTCATGGGATCCGCCCAAATTCATTTCTTGTCATTGCAGGTCAAGGTCGCGATCGTTCAAAATTATTCAAAGTTGAAATCCTTGGGCCAAACCGCCCCTGGAAATTTCTTGCCGCAAGTCAGGTTTTTTCCGGCTCCGTCGGCTCCGGCTCCGTCGGTTCCGCGGGTGTCTCTGCTTCCGCTGGCGCCTCTGCTTCCGCTTCAGCCGCCGGGGCAGCCTCCGCCCCTTCTTCCCCTTCAAACCAATGGGCGCGCGCGGCCATAATGATGGCATCGGCGTCGGCTGTCGTCAGAACGGTGCGGCCAACGATATCACGCAACTCGTCGCTTGCAAGATCAGCCAGGTCATCAAGGGTCTTCACATCCTTTTCGCCAAGCGGCACCAACATTGCCGGGGTCATACCCTCCGCCCCTGCAACCTCGTCCGTCACACCAAGCTCCTTGCGTTGCGCGGTGAGTTTTTCCGTCTGGACGGCGATGTACTCCCGGGCACGCGTGCGAAGTTCGTTGCCAACGTCTTCGTCAAAGCCTTCGATTCCGGCAATATCCT
>NVWO01000020.1 GCA_002746255.1 Rhodospirillaceae bacterium
GGCAGTCCGACGCCCTGATTGTGCACCTTGTCGAGCTCAAAGCGAAGATTTGTGGCAAGCGAATCAAGTTCCGCCTGAAGTTGTGAAAGTGACGTGTCACGAAGATCAATCAGACCCCGTATTTTCCCGGAACGGATGCGGTCCGTAATATCTTCGCCGTTTAAGGTGATGGGGGCAAAGCTGTTGTTTGCCGCACTGACCGATGAGGATGGCGTGAAGCTGATCGGCAGAGCCATGCGGTCGACAAGTGAATCCCCACTGCCAATGGAAACGACGGCTTCCCGGTTGCCGCGGTAGTAATAGGAAATATCCATATATTCGGAAAGCCTGCTAAGGGCCATGTCCCGCTGGTCTTCCAGCTCTGTTGCCGGTTTTCCGCTTCCGACAAGTTTGGATATTCGTAAATTCAGATCGGCGATCGTCGAAAGCTGCAGGTTCACGTCCTGAACGGCGGCTGAAATTTCGACCTCTGCTTCAAGACGAAGCTTCTGAATATCGTTCGACATGGCGTTGAATCGCTGCCCCATGGTCAGGGCTGCGTTAACGACATCAAGACGTTGCGAAACCCCTTCTGGCGTGACGGCCAGCGCCTGGAGGGCGGTGTCCAGACCCGTAATCTGGTTTGACAGCGACGAATTGGAGCTAAGCGATCCAAAAAGGTCCTGCATGCGGTCGAAGAATTGTTTTTGAATTTGCGTCGCGCCGAGAGATCCAGTCTGAACTCGTAAATCCCGTAGCAAGAACTCATCGACGCTGCGTGTGATGCTTGAAACACGAACGCCGGCACCCATTCCAAGAATATTTTGGGCTTCCAGATTGACCGCCTTGCGTGAATAGCCTTCCGTATTTGCGTTGGCAATATTCTGACTCGCCATGTCAATGGCGGTCCGCGTGGCGGTTAAACCTGAAATTGCCGTAAGGAGTGAGACGTTAAGCGACATGGGCGTCTATAATTCCTGATCAATGGCAATGGAAACGCCCGATGCCGATTTTCCAAGCGCCTTGCCGTTACGTTTGTACCCGTCGCCACTGGCGTTCAGTTCCGATACGGCCCTGGCTACGGCGCGCAGAACATGGCTGTTTGCCTCCATCGCGGCCTTCAGGGCCAAGGCATTCGACTGGGTTGACTTGCGAAAGGCGATGTTGCTGGTCTTCAGTCGGTCGAGAAGGCCAAACTCGATGTTTTGCAGATTTTCTGGCCGTTCGCGCAAACCACGTAGATGGCCTTCATAGGCGTGGGTCAACTCAGTCTTTTCCACCTGCAGGCCACGGATATCCTCATGGCGGTGTTGGTGCAGCAGGGATGTTTCCTGATCCATCAGAACGATCAACTGCTCCGTCACTGCCGTTAGGTCTTCAATTCGAGCGGTCATGTGCATGGCCATCCACCTCCTGCAGTTTTAGGATTTCCCGCTGCACCGAATCGGCGATGCCTATGCCGCCCCGCTGGGCCATGGCCTTTCCATATTCTTCCGCCAGCATGGATTTGTAGATCGTTTCGCTAAACCCGCCACCGAAAGGCCCTTCCGTCTTGATGCCGGAGAACATCGTTCCGACCATCTGGGCAAGGAAGAACGCCTCGAAGTCCTCGGCCGCCCGGCGGGCGTCCTCCGCATTGTGTACGGTGGGGATCTTTGGTTCCCCGTGACGCTGTTGTGCGATGATCGAAAAATCGACGGGTGATTTAAGAGCGTCCATCACATCACCTCGATTTCTGCCTGCAGGGCACCCGCCGCCTTGATGGCCTGGAGGATCGTGATTAGGTCGCGCGGCCCAATTCCCAGGGCATTCAGCCCATTTACGAGTTCCTGTAGATCGACGCCGCTGGTGAAAATGGCCAATTGCTTTCCGTCACCTTCGTCGATTTCGATGTCGGACCGTTGCACGGTTGTCGTTGTGCCGGTATTGGAGAAAGCGTTCGGCTGTGACACTTGCGGGGTTTCCGTGATGCGAATGGTGAGGTTGCCTTGGGCAATCGCAACGGTGCTGATCGTCACCTTTTCGCCCATGACGATGGTACCGGACTGCTCATCAATGACGACGCGTGCCGGTTGATCCGGCTGAACGGTCAGTTGTTCGATGTCCGTGATTAAAGCGACGATGTTCGCCGTATAGGCATCCGGCACCTGAAGTCTCACGGTGGATGGGTCCAGGCTTTTTGCTGCCGGTGTGTTCAAATGTCCGTTGATGGCCTGGGCAATGCGCCGCGATGTCGTGAAGTCGGGATTGCGTAGCGAGATGTTGATGCTTTTCAGGCTGCCCAAATCGAAATCAACGGCGCGCTCGACAATGGCGCCGTTGGCAATGCGGCCATTCGTCGGAACGCCCTTCGTTACGCTGGATCCGGAACCCCCAGAGGCTGAAAATCCGCCAGTTGCGACCTGCCCCTGGGCGACGGCGTAGATTTCTCCGTCGGCACCGATCATGGGCGTTACCAGAAGGGTGCCTCCAAGCAGGCTTTCCGCGTCCCCCATGGCACTTACGGAAACGTCAATGCGTCCACCATGCCTTGCAAAGGCCGGCAGCGTCCCGGTCACCATGACGGCAGCTACGTTGTCCGTTTTGATGCTTTCACCCCGGACATTGACGCCAAGCCGCTCAAGCATGCCAATCAGGCTTTGTTTCGTGAAGATCGCGTTTGTCAGGGAATCGCCCGTACCATCCAGGCCGACAACAAGGCCATAACCAACCAGAAGGTTGTCCCGGACACCTTGAAAATCGGTGATGTCCTTGATTCGCACCGAGGCGTTTCCCGGCCATGCCGGAAAGCCACTCGCGATAAGACAGATGACGCTAAAAAGCGCGATCAGACGATGTCGCCGCCGTCCTCTTGTTGAAACCCTGCAAAATCTTTTTTTCCCCGGCATTCGCTTTTAACCCGTTGATGCTGTTCCTGGCGGTTAACAAGTTGCGAAAGCCATGCCATGTGGGAGTTCCTGTATAATTCTTTGATTTAAAAGGTTATTTTTTATGTGCGGGAGCCGGAGACGATGGCTGCCCGGCAAGAAGGGAGGGGGTTGGATGCAAAAAGCGGAAAAATTTGCCGACCCTATCGGTCCTATTGTTTCTATCGGGCAGGCGGTTCGGTCACGTTTCTGCTCACCGTTTTGCAGGGATGCGCGGTGTGGCTTAACGAGTTTTTAATGACGAAAACCGATCCTTGTCTGACAGGTCCTTATAACCACATCTTTTCGAATGAAAATTAATGTTACCGGCCCAGGTCGTAATGCACCGCTTCGCCGCACCGAAAAAAAGGCGCGCGCCGGAGGCGGCAGCGCGTTTGCTTCGCATTTGCAAGAGACAGCATCCGCTGGCACAACGACTAAAGCGGCCCCGGCAGGGGTAAATGGGCTGTTGGCGCTTCAAGAGGTGCGCGATGACGCCGATGAGACGTCTTCTCGGGCCAAGGCTTTCGCGCATGGATTGCTTGATCAGCTCGACGCGCTTCGCCATTCCCTCCTGTTGGGTAGGATCGAGCCTGCCAGGCTTCGCGAACTTCGAGGCCGCCTGCGCGCGGAACGTGTCAAGGTAATGGATCCAGAACTCGCCGGCATCCTTGACGAAATCGAACTTCGCGTCGCCGTTGAACTCGCCAAATACGAAGAATCTTTCTAGATAAAATGGATAAATTGGCGTGGGCGAAGGGGTGCGTTTGGCCGACGACATGGAAAGCTTGCGGAAGGCGTCAAACAACCCATTGAAAAAAAGATGTTTTTATTTTTCTAAGGTTAAAACCACCGCTATTTTTTCATCCTCTATAATCTTGCGGCCCGAGGCCTTGCTACCTATACTCCGCTGCCAAATTTCGCAGATTTTGTGAGAAGTGAAAAATCATCCGATGAAAGCCGAACTTGCTGCAAATTACCGCCCGTCCAAAGGCGAGTCGTTCATGAATTCGCACCAGAAGGAATATTTCCGCCGTAAATTACTTAATTGGCGGGAAGAACTTCTGAGGGAATCCAAGGAAACGCTTGTGCACTTACGTGAGGAAAGTGGACATGAGGCGGACGTAGCAGACCGGGCATCCCTTGAAACGGATCGATCCCTTGAGCTTCGGACCCGGGACCGGGAACGCAAGCTGATTGCAAAGATCGACGAAGCGCTTCTTAGAGTCGAAAACGGTACCTATGGGTATTGTGTCGAGACGAACGAGCCAATCAGTCTGAGCCGCCTGGAAGTGCGTCCAATTGCGATGCTGGGCCTTGAAGCGCAGGAGCGTCACGAGCGCATGGAAAAGAGCCATCGCGACGATTAGGCGTCTTTCAACGCGACGTAAAAATAAAAAAGGGCCAATGGTTACATTGGCCCTTTTTCTTATTCAGATAAACGGCACCACATCAGAACGGGAAGAGGCTCTCGTAAATTTGCATGCCATAGCGCGGTTGCTGAACGTCCGAAAGTTGGCCCCTGCCGCCATAAGCGATGCGGGCTTCTGCAATTTTTTCATAACTCACGATATTGGAGGCAGTGATGTCCTCGGGACGCACGATGCCATCGATGTGCAATTCCCGGACTTCGTGATTTATCCGAATTTCCTGAAGCCCGCTAATCACTAGATTTCCGTTTGGAAGCACCTGGGTAACAACGGCAGCAATTTTCAGGCTAATGGTTTCGCTGCGATTAACAGTGCCCGTGCCTGTGGAATTTGTCGTGCTGTCTAGGTCCACAAGCTTCGTTGGGTCGATCGCTTCTGGCAAAACCGTCCCCAAGCTGGCTTCAAAGCCAAGAAATTTTGAAAGCGAGGCATCTTCCTCGTTCTTGCGGGTGCGGGTCGTTGTGTTTGAGATGTTTGCGTTGTCCGAGATCTCGATTGTAATGGTTAGAATGTCGCCAACGCGCGCCGCGCGCTGATCCTTGAAAAAGGCGCGTGCGCCGGGCCGCCATAGGGAATTGTCGTGATATGAAATCGGCTGTGTCGCTGGCATGGGAAGGCTTACCGGCTGGTAGTCTGGTTTCTTCACCGGGTTCTGGATGGCCGCAAGTTTTGGCTCTTCGCCGACCTGGGACAACCGCGTCAACGTATTGCAACTGGCCAGTGTCGACGCCATTAGTATGAGGGCAGCAAGGTGCAATAGTCGTGCGCAAGATCTAGCGTACATGGCGTGTTTCTCCTTGCATCGCGACGGTGTCGAAGGCATAGGCGCTAACCTTGTTTGGGCCCATGACGATCGCATCAACGACCGTTTTGCTATGAACGTTCATCACGCGAACCATATCGTTCCGGCTACCCTTATCCATGGCACGCCCTTTCATCGTCAAGGTCATGTAGGGAGTGTTGTAAGTCATCATCACAAGCTTTCCCTTTTCGACAAGAATGGGCTGACGCACCTCATTTTTTTGGATGGGCTTTCCGGCCAGGATCATCCGGCGCGGCGTATTTCCGATAAGATCGCCGGTGGTTGTCACGACGTTCGACCCGATCCGATCCGTCCGCATCCGGACCCACTGGATGTTCCTTTTGCGAAGAATGTCGCCATGATCTGCGCGTTCGCGCAGGACAGGGATGAGGACGGTTGCGTGGGCTTTACCGCTTACGCGAAACTCTTTCGCGAATGAATCGTTYGCKGGTGAGACGAGAATGGCAGAAAAAAACTGGCTTCGTTTGTTGTATTCCAGATGYTTCACGGCGACGGTYGCRAGGCGATCCATCGGCACGTAAACACGCGACTCGCGACTGGAAAGTGCTATCAGCATATTTTCCAGGGCACCTTGTTCGCGAAGCGCTTTCTTTAGGGCCGTTTCGATGGCTTCCTGAGGGACGGGCTTTCCGGAACGCTCGACAATTATATGTGCGAAGCGGGAGGATGCCCGCCAGGGAAATTTATAGGCCCTGGCAATGCTGGTCAGGCGTTTCGCATCGAGGACAATTCGCGCGCCAGGCGCTGGCGCCTTGGCGATCGCGATATCCGCTTTATCCCCGGCGTTCTTAAAAAGGTCGCCAAGGTGAATAATGTCGCCTTCGATAAGCGCATGTTCTTGCAAAATGGGCTTGGCCCAGACGGCAGGCGTTAGCACAACACAAACCGCAAGAAAAAGAAGCGTTCGCGTAATCCGCTTAATCATCGCTCGTCCCCTAAGTTACCTGGTTTGCCGTTTGCATCATCTCGTCGGATGTCTGAATAACTTTCGAGTTCATCTCATAGGCACGCTGCGCGGCGATAAGGCTTGTAATCTCTGTCACCATGTTGACGTTTGAAGATTCCAGAAACCCTTGGATGATGGTTCCGATGCCGGTCGAGCCGGGCGTGCCGGTGGTCGCGTTGCCAGAGGAGGCGCTTTCCAAAAACATGTTGCTGCCAGTCGCCTGAAGGCCGGCTTCGTTCGGGAAAACAGCCAGTTCGAATTGCCCAACATTTTGTGGGGTGACCTGTCCCGCCACCTTGACCAGAACTTCCCCGGTCGAATTAATCGTTATTTCGGTGACATCTGCGGCGATGGTGATGCCGGGAAGAATTCGGTAGCCATCCGAATTTACGATTTCCCGGTTTGGACTAAGCTGGAAAGATCCCGCCCGCGTATATGCCGTATCCCCGTTCGGCAATTCGACCTGGAAATAGCCTTTTTCCTCAATAGCCAGATCGAACGTATTTTCCGTACTGACCAAATTTCCCTGGCCCGTAATCCTATAAACGGCAGAGGTTTGTACGCCCGTTCCTATCTGTACGCCAGAGGCGTCGACCGTTCCGCTATCGCTTGATGTGGAGCCGACAAGTTCCAGGTTTTGATATAAAAGGTCTTGAAATTCAGGGCGTTGTCGCTTGTAGGCGGTCGTGTTCATATTGGCGATGTTGTTGGCTATCACTTCAACATTTAGTTGCTGTGCCAACATWCCTGTCGCTGCAATATCTAAAGCACTCATTGGTCAATCCTTTTTTATACCAGCTACTGCGCTGCTTACATCCGCGTTAGAGCCTGGATCGCGCGGCGTTTGCGATCATTTTCTCCTTGGATCAGTTTGGTTGCCGATTCATAGGCGCGCGCCAACGAAATCATTTTTGTGATTTCCGAAATTGGTTCGACGTTCGACTGTTCAAGCTTGCCCTGTAACACTTCTGCGGTTTTGGCCTCCTCGGGCGGAAGTTCCGAGCGGTAGAGGCCATTTTCCATTCGGATAAGGGCATTTTCATCTGCAAAGCGGTGCAGCTCGATTTTTCCTATTTTTCCGCTTTCCGACGAAATTTCGCCGGAGCGGGAGATCGTAATTTCCTGCTCATCCGGCCGCAGCGTAATTGGGCGCTCGTTGTCGGAAAGGAGAGGGTGGCCGTCACTGGTGATGATCTGATGCAACTCGTTCATCTGAAAGTGACCGTTGCGCGTATAACGTGTGCCGAAGGGCGTTTCGACGGCGAAATAGCCRTTTCCCTGGATCGCCAGGTCCAACGGGTTCGTTGTCTCGATGAGCTTTCCCATCGAGCGGTCGCGGACGCTGCCGGTGCTTTGGACGAAAGAAACCGGTTCGCTTTTGCCTGCCTTCGCTAAATGTTCCGCGAATAGAAGGTTTTCGCTTTTGAATCCTACCGTCGACACATTGGCGATGTTGTTGGCAATAACAGAAAGCTGACGCTTCATAAGCATTTGCCTGGATAGGCTGATTAGAGCTGGTGTTCCCATTCTTCATCCCTCGCTGAAGATGTGGCTGCATTGCAAGGGATGCATGGCGCGTGCCAATAGATATTTTCTTTGATTTTCATGGGTTGATGAGGTTCTGCGCAGGGGACAGGCCCTGCCAGGGGAAGGGGTTGCCCGGCAGTTATTGCCGCTTGCCGAGCGGATTGGGTGCTGTAGAGGAACACGGATAGCATGCGCCCATATGGTGGCCGTCAAAAGATTACGGCATTTCAACCACCTGTTAACCCTTCTTTCCTACCTTTGCTGCATTCAAGTCGCCTTTGGCCGGTTGTGCGGTCTGGGCGCTACGAACCAAAGCTCAAGGACGCGGAATGGCAAAGTCCAAAAAGGAAGTCGAAGACACCGAAGCGACCGAGGCGGAAGCCTCGGACGAAACCGAAGAAGGCGAAGAGGGAGAAGAAGAACAGGGGTCGGAAGCAAAAAAGATTTCCGGAAAGAAGCTTGTTCTCTTTTACATTCTGCCCGCCGTGCTGGCGATTGCCATCAGCGCGGTGTTGGTTTTCATGCTTTTTGATAACGACATGTCAGACGAGGACGCCATCGCAGAGGTGGGCGAGGCTGTGGTTGAAGGTGAGGTGAAGCAAGCTGTTTTTTATGAACTTCCGGAAATGCTGGTGAATCTCAACTCGAAGGGAAGAAAGGCCAGCTATCTAAAAATCAGCGTCAATTTGGAACTTGAGGACCCGGAGGATATCCCACGAATTGAAGCCGTCATGCCACGGATCGTTGATAAATTTCAGATCTATCTTCGGGAATTACGGATTGAGGATTTAAGCGGCTCGGCGGGCGTTTACCGTCTGCGCGAGGAGCTGCTTCGACGTGTTACCGCCGCTGCGGCGCCCGCCAAGGTGAAAGACATCCTCTTCAAAGAAATGTTGATTCAGTAAGAGATATTTAAATGGTAGAGCCAACAGACGCCGAATCGATAGAAACGGAAAGCACGCCGTCCGAATCCGGGGAAGACGCCACTCTTAACGAGGAGGACCGTCTCGCTGCCGAATGGGAGGCGATGGCCGATGAGGACGAGAATGAGAGTGGTGAAGGCGAAGAGGGCGGCAATGCGAGCGCATCCGGGACAAAGACGCGAGTCCTTAATCAGGATGAAATTGACTCGCTTCTCGGCTTTAACGAGGGCGACAGCTTAAACAACGATACTGGTATCAAGGCGATTATCAACAGTCCGCTCGTTTCTTACGAACGGTTGCCGATGCTGGAGGTTATTTATGATCGCCTGGTTCGGATGCTTTCGACAAGCCTTAGGAATTTCACGTCCGACAATGTTGAGGTAACGCTTGAAAGTATTACCTCCGTTCGCTTCGGAGATTATCTGAATTCAATTCCACTGCCGGCAATGATGGGGGTCTACAAGGCCGAGGAGTGGGACGGCTATGGCTTGTTAACGATTGATAGCGCGCTGATTTATTCGATCGTGGACGTGCTTCTTGGCGGCCGCCGCGGGACAACGATCCTACGGGTCGAGGGGCGTCCCTATACAACGATCGAGCGGGAACTGATTCAGCACATGCTGTCCATTGTGTTAGCGGATTTAAGTGCCGCCTTTGAACCTCTAAGCCCCGTCACCTTTCAACTTGAGCGGCTGGAAACAAATCCGCGCTTTGCTACCATTTGCCGCAATGCAAACGCCGCCATTCATGTGGTTTTGCGGGTAGATATGGAGGACCGTGGAGGGCAAATGGAACTCGTCATGCCCTATGCCACGCTTGAGCCAATCCGCGAGTTGCTTTTGCAGATGTTTCTTGGGGAAAAATTTGGACGCGATACGATCTGGGAGGAGCATCTCGCCAGCGAGTTGTGGCGCATGGACGTGGAGATCGAAGCCGTTCTCGACGTGGTTGATGTCCCGTTGGGGGAGGTCATGAACCTGACGGTTGGAAAACAGATACTTTTGAATGCGACCCCGGAAAGCAGTGTGCAATTGCGTTGTAGCGATGTGCCTCTGTTTGTCGGAAAGATAGGGCGCAAGGGTGGCCACATGGCCGTGCAGATTGACAGTTCAAAGCTTTCGGAAAAATTGGCGAATGGAGAAGGAACGTGACGATTTCCCTGCTTCTTGACAGCCTTCTTATCGGCCTTCTGGTGGCAACCCTCGTTTATGCGGTTGTTTTAAACAGACGTTTGGGGGCGCTTCGAAAGGAAAGAAAAACCTTCGAAAATACACTCTCCAATTTTAACGCTGCCACGCAGCTGGCAGAAGAAAACATTCATCGGCTCAAAGCCGTTGCGGACGTATCGTCGAAGGCGCTGCAGAAACAGACAAATCTGGCGGGTGTCCTGTGCGACGACCTCGCTTTCTTGGCCGATCGCGGGGAAACCGCCGCCGACCGTCTGGATCGTTCGATCCGGGCAGGCGGAAATGCGCACACAACGGGCAAGGCGGGGAGGGTGAAAATCGCTTCGCCGGCACGGCCCGTGCCATCGCGTTCGCCACAGAAATCCGTGGCCGAGCACGAGCTGATCGAAGCTCTTCAGTCCGTTCGATAGGAAAATAAATGGCAATGCGACTTCGGCTTCTTCCACTTATGATTTTTACCCTGGTGCTGATGCTTGGCATAAAGGTCGGCGGGTTCTGGGAAGGGCTTTCGCTGGAAGGCACGGCCGTTTCCGCCGCGGAATCAAAGACCGCCAATACGGATGTCAGTGCCGACGATCAGGCCAAGAAGTCTGCCGCGGATCTGGATGGTGATGCCGCAGAGGGTGCGGTCGTTGAAGTCGCTTCCAAGGAACCGGACCTGGACCCGGAAGAGCTTAGTCAGGCTGAAATTGATGTCCTTCAGCAACTGCTTGATCGCCGCCAGATATTAGAGGCCCATGCCGAACAGTTGGTTGGGCGTGAGGATCTGCTAAGGGCGACCGAACTTAGGATCGATAAAAAAATAACAGAGCTGAAAGCGATTCAGGAAACAATAAAAAGTTATCTAAAGCGGCACGATAAAGAAGAAAAAGCGAAACTCAAAAGCCTTGTTAAAATTTATGAAACGATGAAGCCAAAAAATGCCGCAAGGATTTTTGAGCGGCTTGAAATGCCGATTCTTCTAGACGTTATTGAGGGCATGAAAGAGACAAAAGTTGCTCCCGTCATTGCCCGGATGGACCCCGTTAAAGCGGAGGCAATAACCACCGAACTCGCGCAACGTCGCCAGCTTCCAACTCCTGGAGGATGAATTTAAAAAATCCTCATTTACCATAATTTAACCGGAAAACCGTATGGTTTTTATTCAGGAACGTCTGAGAAGATCATACCGAGTGGAGTTAAGGAATGGCAATCGACAGGAACATGCGGATCCTGGTTGTAGATGATTATAAAACGATGCTCCGAATCATACGCAACCTTTTAAAGCAGATTAATTTTAACAACATAGAAGATGCATTGGACGGTAGCAGGGCCTTGCAGAAATTGAGGGAAAAGGAATTTGGTCTCATCATCTCGGACTGGAATATGGAGCCGATGACAGGGATTGAGTTGCTGAAAGAAGTGCGTGCGGACGAAAAATTAAAGAAAATTCCCTTCATCATGATTACGGCTGAAAGCAAGACGGAAAACGTCATCGTGGCAAAGCAGGCTGGCGTTTCGAATTACATCGTCAAGCCTTTCAATGCGGAGACTCTAAAAACGAAGCTCGTTAGTGTATTTGGCGATTTCTAGGAACCCGTTATGGCCAGTTGTGCAAAGGAAGCTCTTGAAGCATCGACAACGTTGAATCGAACGGACGAGATTATTCGTATTGTTCAATCCGTCGTTGAGACAATGGAGGGGGACCTTTCTGGCCCTGCGGTAAAGCTTTATCAGGAGTTTGAACAGCTCGCTGTCTTCATTCAAAAGGCAAAACAGGATATTGCGGCTCTCTCTCCGGATGAAATTCAAGAAAAGCACATTCCGTTGGCGACGGACGAGCTTGACGCCATTGTTATGGCGACTGAGCGCGCGACGGGTGAGATTCTCGATTCGGCTGAGAAAATCGAGGCCGTCTTTGAGAAAGTGGACGATGAGATTCGCACAAAGCTGAATGAGGCGGTTACGAATATATACGAAGCATGCAGCTTTCAGGATATCACCGGTCAGCGGATCAGCAAGATTGTTGCGACTCTTAAAGAGATCGAGGAAAAGGTACAGGGACTGGTTGCCGCCTTCGGTTCCAGCTTGCCCTCTGCAGAGGAAAAAAAGGATGGCAGCGATCAGAAAGAGCAGGAAGACAGTCGGTCCTTGCTGAATGGTCCGCAGCTTCCTGGTGCAGGCAAAAGCCAGGAAGAAATTGACGCACTGCTGAGCGATCTGGATTAGCAATGGCGGCAAGCGATGGACGCCTTTGAAGATCTTGAAATAAAAGAACAAAATGATCCCAGCGTTGTCTTATTCGTTGGGCTCTATCTTTTGCTTTTGGCTTTTTTTGTACTGCTAAATGTTATTTCAACCCTTGATGAACAGCGGACGAAAGCGGTGTTGGATAGCCTGACAGCGACTTTTAATTCTGATTTTGGGCCGCTTAGTTCGCGTCCGGTCTACAGTTCCGACGTTGAGGCGCCACTCGTTTCAAACCGCTTCTTGAGCGATGTTGAACAATTGTTCGAAAACGCCATGCCGGTTGCCCAGTTCGATATATTGATTCATGGGAATTTGCTGGAGGTTCTTCTCGTCGCTGACGAAATATTCGTGCCTGGAAAGGCAGAGGTCCGGAAAGAATACGAAACGCTTTTCGTCAAGATTCGGGATATCCTGACATTCGGCCCCGCTGGCCTGCGCTATGACATGGGCATCATGATCGACAGCCCGTCGATGCTCCGGCAGAAATCCGCGTCCAGACAAACCCTGGAAATGGCGCGCGTAGGAAACATCGCGCGTCGAATGGTCGCACTGGGTACGGTGCCGGCTTATCTTTACGCGGGCATTGATGACAGCAACCTTGGTCGGTTGCGGCTTCTTTTCCGTGTCCGCAGCAAGAACGACGACGAAGTTCTTTTTCGAAAATCCGATGGATAAAGGGATGGAGGCCTAGTATGGACGACTCATCCTTTTCTGCTGAACCGCCCAAGCCGGCGAGTACCGCCTGGATGGTGACGTTCGCAGATATGATTTCCCTGCTGCTGACATTCTTCGTCATGCTGTTTTCGATGGCTACCGTTGCATCGGAGAAGTGGGAAGACGTCGTCCACGCACTTGAACAGAACCTGAATCCAGGTCGCCAGACCCTGCATGTCGAGCCAACTTCCATGCACGATATTCGCAGTGTTTTTAAGGAAGACGCAACGGACCTCGCTTATCTGGCGGTCGTTTTGCGAGAACAGATGGGCAAGGACCAAATCCTTTCCCGCAGCTCGATTGTGGAACATGAAAAATACCTGCTGATCTCGCTACCTGGAGACATCCTGTTTGACAGAGGAACGGCAGACGTAACCCCAGTGGCGCGCCGGGCGCTTTTTATGCTCGGAGGTCTTCTCGAAAATTTGCGAAATAAGATCGAAGTTGTTGGTCACACGGACTCGTTGCCGTCGCAAGGTGAGAGATTTACATCAAATTGGGAGCTTTCTCTGGCGCGCGCGGTCACCGTTGCGGGGGAACTTCGTCATTTTGGATACCGCAAGAAGATCGTTGCTTATGGACAGGGCGATGCCAAGTTTAAAAATCTTTCCTTGTCGCTACCGGAAAGCAGGCGTCACGCAGTCGCGCGACGTGTCGACGTCGTGATTCGCGATTCGAAGGGGGATGACTGACGATGTGGAAGTTCCCCGCCTTTGCTATTTTTTCATTTGCCATTGCGACCGTTCTCGTCACCGCTTCGGCGAGGGCGAACGAAAAGGTGAGCGTTCGTGCCTGGGCGCATGATTCCTTTGGGCGGATTGTGTTTGATGTCAAAAAACCAGTCGCTCATTCCGCAAAAATTGTCGATGGGAAATTAGTCATCGAATTTTCACGTCCGATAACTGCTTCTTTTGCTAAGGTTTTTCGGCATCTTAATGCCTATGTAGAAAATGGGACAAGCGAGATGGATGGTAAGCGTGTCCTTCTGCAACTAAAGGGAGATTTTGAACTTCGCAGTTTTGTCGATGATGGAAAACCCGTATTTGATCTGTTGAAAACAACGGCCAAGAAGGGGGCGCCGCCTGAAAGGGTGCGGGTGCGTACAGGCAGGCATAAAAAATTTACACGCCTCGTTTTTGACTGGCCCAGCCGGGTTGGTTATCGGGTCAAGGCTTCGAAGGGCGTGGCGACAATCCGGTTTCAGCGTCGGGCGGCTATCGATATTAAAAGCTGGAAAAAAGAACTGCCGAAACATGTGCGTTCGTTCCGCGCCCAGGATATCGGTTCGGCAACGCAAATTCTGCTTGCCCATGGGGCGCAGGTGAAATTGCGTCATTTCCGGGATGGACCGAGAATTGTTATTGACTTATTTGAGCCACCACCTGGGAAGACGAAAAAATTAGCGCTGCGGCAGCAGAAATCGCTGCGGCAGTATAAAAAGACAGTGAAATCCATATCACCAAAGCCGGTAAGTCTGACGCCGCCTTCCAGCCAGCCGGGTCGACCGGTGCAGCTAACAAAGGCTTCCGAGGCGGAAGTGCTGATCCCGGTGCGGATTGAACGGAATGGCAACGCCGTCAGCCTGACATTCGACTGGGGACGTCCTGCCGGTGTCGCTGCGTTTACGAGGGCCGGCTATATCTGGGTTGTCTTTGACCGCTTCCGGAATTTTGTACTGGATGATGTGCTGGCCAAGGAAAAACGGCTTCTAAAGAACGTAGAGCATATACCCTCCCGGAAAGGTACGGTGATCCGAATCGGGCCGGTGCCGGGCCTTTACCCAACACTTCGCCGCGGTGGGAATTCCTGGGTGGTTGATATCCGTCCAGAAGTAACGCCGCCGTTGGCTGAAATTCCAGTGCAAGCGTTGTCGAACAAAGCAGGTGGGCTTGAACTGCTATTGCGTGCGGATGGTGCAGAGGATGTCATTCGTGTTCTGGATCCAGAGGTCGGTGACGAGCTTCTTGTCGTACCAGTTGCCGTTGCAAATACCGGCATGAGGGTTGCCCGCGAATACGTTGATTTTGCACTGCTTGCGTCGGCACAAGGGATAGTTCTTGAGCCCCGCAAGGATTCGCTCAAGGTTAAAGCAACGGTTCGTGGCGTACGCATTTTTGGAGCAGAGACACTGCGTGTTTCAATGCCGGGCGGATCGAATGAACTGCAATCCGTTTCGGATGCCCTGCTGACAAGTGTTCGTATCTTTGACTTTGATGGTTGGCGTGGCCTGCCAGAGGAGTCATTTATTAATACAGAACAACGGCTTAGGCAGGATCTTTCCGTTGTGGATGAGGCGCAGCTGGACGATGCGCGGATGCACCTGGCCCGTTTTTATTTCGCGAATGCTTGGATGCCAGAGACGCTTGCAATCCTGACCATTCTCAAGGAAATGTCGCCAGGGATTGTTGAGGACATGAACTTCCGGGCCATTCGTGGCGCCGCCCTTTTTCAGACAGGGGTTTATTCGGAAGCGAAAAAGGACCTTTATCATTCAAGCCTTGATGGCGATGCGGAAATTGCTCTTTGGCGCGCTGCCCTGGCTGCGAAGGAAGAGAATTGGACGCAAGCGATGAGAGGTTTTGATGGGGCGGATAGTTTCCTGGGACGTTATCCACCTTCGCTGCAAGTGCCGCTAAGCCTTCTTGCCGCCGAAGCGGCCTATCGGGTTGGCGGGCTTGAGCTTGCCGAGGCCAGGCTGCGCGCACTTCGAATTCTGGGTTTGGGAGCTGCAGAATCCGGCGACGTCGAATATCTGGAGGGACATATTCGTCTGGCTCGCCGGGATCCCGATGGTGCCATTGTTCTTTGGGACCGGGTCGCTGCGGGCGAAGGGCGGGAAAGCAGTGCACGTGCCACCTTCGCTCGAATTTTGTTGCAACGGAAGCAGGGCGAAATTGATCTCGGCGAAGCCATTGAACAGCTTGAGAAGCTTCGCTTTGCCTGGCGGGGAGGTGAGTTCGAATTCAACCTTCTCCATCAATTGGGCAAGCTCTATCTTGATGAAAAAAAGTACGTGCGCGGTCTTACTGCCCTGAAACAGCTAATCACCTATTTCGACGGTGAAGAACGTAAGCAAAAGATTGTTCAGGAAATGACGAATGTTTTCAAGACTCTCTATCTAGAGGGCGAAGCGGACAAGATGCCGTTGGTGAAGGCACTCGCCCTCTACAATTCCTTTCGTGAGCTAACGCCGGTTGGTAAAAATGGTGACCGCATGATCGAAAAATTGACCGATCGTCTGGTTGACGCCGACCTTCTTGATCGCGCGGCAAAGCTTCTCGATTATCAGGTGGAATACCGGCTTTCCGGAAAGGACAAAGCGCGCGTTGCCACACGGCTGGCATTGGTCCAGCTTCTCAATCACAACCCAGAGCATGCCTTGAAGGCTTTGAGGGAAACGGCTACGCAGCCGGTTTCGGAGGATTTGGCCCGTCAACGCCTCCATTTAACCGTTCGGGCGTTAGCCGAAGTTGGAAAAACGAAGCAGGCGCTCAAGCTTTTGAGTGAGGATGCGAGTTACAAAGCGGATCTTCTGCGAATCGATATTTACCAGCGCACACAGGACTGGTCGAAGGCCGCCGAAATATTTCCACGGCTTCTTGGCGACCCCGCACCTGATGCAGAACTCGAAGCTCGCGACCTGAAATTCATCCTCAGTTGGGCGGTCGCACTTTCTCTTGGCGATGACATGGAGGGATTAAAGAGGCTGCATGCACGGTTCGACAAACGCATGGAGGCAAGTTCTTATGCGAGTATGTTCCGTGTGATTTCTCCCGATGCGGAACATACGGGCGAAGATTTTCTGGGCCTTGCGAGCAAAATTGCGGATGTAGATAATTTCCAGGCCTTCATGACAGGCTATCGGCGGCAACTGAAAGAAAAAGGCTTAAGTGCCCTGAATTAAGCAAGGACAATCCGTTCGCTGGATCAGTTGAAGCTTTTAATGAGACTGCCGGCGATCAAATGCCAGCCATCCACCAGAACAAAGAAGATCACCTTGAACGGCAGCGAAATCATAATCGGTGGAAGCATCATCATGCCCATCGACATAAGGATGGATGCCACCACAAGGTCAATGATTAGAAACGGAATGAAAATAAGGAAGCCGATTTCAAAAGCTCGGCGCAACTCACTGATCATAAAGGCAGGAATCAGAACCCGAAGCGGCGTATCATCGGGCCGTTCGATCGTTTCTAGCTTTGCCATGTCGATAAAGAGGCCGAGATCTTCCTCGCGGACATGCGTCATCATAAAGCTGTGAAGGGGCGCTGTCGTACGTTCGAACGCCTCTTCTCCCGTAATCTGCTCATCGATAAGCGGCGCGATGCCGTCACGATAGGCAGCTTCCAGGGTTGGCTGCATGATGAACGCGGTAAGAAAAAGAGCCAGACTGATTAAAACGGCGTTCGGTGGCGTTTGCTGAAGTCCCATCGCGCTACGAACGAAAGAAAGCACGATAACTATTCGTGTGAAAGAGGTGACCATCACAAGTATGGATGGTGCCAGGCTTAAGACGGTGAGCAGCGCGATAAGCTGAAGGAGACGCCCCGTCGCGGATCCGCCTTCACCGAAATCCAACGTTAAATTCTGTGCGGCGGCAGGCCCATCAACGACGAAGAAGGCGAACGCAAGGGCAAAAAGGGCAATGGCGCTGCCTTTCCCCATTCCAAAAACTTTCTTCATGTCTTTTTCTCGCCTGCCTCGGCGTCCGGTCGTGGTGTGGGGGCGGGGTTGCCACTTTCGATCAACAGGTCCGGGCCTTGCCCCGAACTAAGCAACACAAGATGTTCCCTGTTGTCCCGGCGCAGAAGAATTAATCGGCGGCGCGTGTCCATCGGCAGAATTTCGACCACTTCAAGGCGGCGATTGCGGCTTTTGGTCACGGGCACTCGGTTGCCAAGACCGAACCGGCGCACGGCAAAGGCGACAAGCAAGATGAGTCCAAGCACGAAAGCCAGGGCGAGAAGAAAACGGAAATATTGCGAGATATCCATCGTTGTTTTGCGTGCTTTCTGTCTATTTTTTGTTTCCTGGTGGGCTTCTGTAGGCGCTGAGTGCGTGGTGATGCGTATTCATCTTGCCGAGTCGCTCGCCCAATTCGGCATATTGCGCCCGCAGGTCGTCCGCCAGGTGGTCAAGATCGTCTAGAAGGGCAATGACTTTTTTTCGCATCAATTCGCGCTGTTCCGGCGGAAGTTCTCCGAGAGACTGGCAAAAGTGCTCGATTTTTATTTCAAGCGGCTTGAGATTGATGCCGTTTCCCTCTTCAAGGGCATGGCGGGCGGCCTGAATACAACCGATGGCTTCCTGCAGCTCGCCGCTTGTCATGTCGGTCATGGATGGTTCTCCCTCATCTGGGGGGGCTGGCTGGTGCGGTAAATGTATGAGAGGATTTCGGCAACGGCGGTAAAGGCTTCGATGGGAATTTCCTTGCCAATTTCAAGCGCCGAGAGAAGCTCGGCCAAATCTTCGTCCTTTCGGACTTTTACGCCGCTTAAGAAAGCGATTTCCAGAATGCGCTCGGCAAGAACGCCTTTGCCGATCGCGATAACTTTCGGCGCGCCCGCCTTCTCCTTGTCGTGGTGCAGGGCGACGGCGACCTCGCGCATGTCGGGTGGATCCTGATCGAAAAGATCGCTCAATTTGGCTTTTTCCCCGGCCTGGCGGAAGGCGACCCTGCGGCCTTCCCGGGGGTCATTCTGGGCCCACTATGCTTAAGGAATCTTTAAAAATGGCGTGGGGCCTGTCCTTGATGCCACTTTGCTTGCCTTTCAGACAAGGCGCGTGCTGAATGGAAGACGCCCTGGCCAAGACTGCGTGAAACGTTTTTATGAAGCTGCTTTTCCTCAATCTTTCGTTGCCACAAACGGTTGAATATCTTGGCAAGCCTGTCGTGACGGGTATTTTCAAGCAACCCGTCGAAGGCCGCGTCATGCTCCGCGCAGGAAATTTGAAGGGGGATGGCCAGGCCGACCGCAAAAATCACGGCGGGGCATGCAAGGCAGTTTACGTTTATCCTTTCGAACATTATGCCGTCTGGGCGCATGAACTTGCACGCGACGGCTTTGCCCCCGGCCAGTTTGGAGAGAATTTCACCGTTGAGGGCATGCTTGAGAGCCGGGTCCAGATCGGCGACCAATTCCAGATTGGTGACGCGGCCATTGAAGTTACGCAACCTCGCGTGCCCTGTTCCAAGCTCGCCATGAAGATGGGACAGGAGGACTTTCCGAAACGCTTTCTTGCCTCCGACCGTACCGGCTTTTACTGCCGTGTTCTTAAAGAGGGTGAGGTCGGGGCCGGGGATGCCATCTTGCGCATTGAAACGGCCCCCCAGGGGATGAGCGTGCAGGCGATCAACCGCCTTATGTTTCGGGAAAAGAGCGATTTGGAAGGGGCCATGCGGGTTCTTCACTTGCCGGCGCTTTCACCAGGCTGGCGGGCTATTTTTGAAAAGCGTCTGCTGGTGGCAGGGGTTCCAGCGTCGAGCCTTCCCGCGCCGACCGACACCGGGTCGGATTGCGGCGAGGGCCTTTAGGCTCCAGCCAAGCCAGCCCGCTTTAGACGTCCTTTGCCGGCGGCATGTCCAGAAGAGCCTCGCCAGCTTCGGCAGCGGCGCGATTTTCCGCTTGGATGCGCTCATAGATTTCCTTGCGGAGCACGGTTGCGCTGGCAGGAAATTCGAAGCCAAGTTTAACGGACTTGCCTCGGACTTCGATGACCGTCACTTCAATGCCATCGTTGATGATGACCGATTCGCCAATCTTCCTGGTCAAATAGAGCATGCCTTGCATCCCATCTATTGGCTGCGCGCCCGGAAAGAGGGCGAAACCGGCTGTTTCCTTGAGCAGCTTTATGCGTTTTTACGCTTTCTTAATATAGACGCGCAAGACTCGAGACCTTCGCCGTCGATTCCTCAACCCGTTTGAAACGATCGGCCCTCCATGGATATGAAGAAAATGCCTCTGTTGGCAACGTTAACTGGCCGCATGGCGTGGCTAAACGCGCGTCAGCAGGTTTTGGCTAAAAATATCGCAAATGCGGACACGCCCGGCTATGTCCCGCACGACCTCAAACCGGCGAATTTTCGTGATCTCGTGCGCAGTGAAGGGGCAAAACTCGTGCCACAGGCAACGGATGCCGCCCACCTTCGGGGGACGACAGGTGGTAATCGCTTTTCCCCACAGGAACAAAAAGGAACCTATGAAACGACTCTGGACGGCAACGCCGTTGTCTTGGAAGAGCAGTTGATGAAGGTGACGAAGACAGCGGGCGATTACCAGATGACGACCAATCTTTACCGCCGCTATCTCGCGATGTTCCGAACGGCAATCGGGCACAATTAGGAAAAGGAAATTCCCGGTGGACCTTATTAAAGCCATGAAGATTTCCGCGGCGGGCATGAAAGCCCAGGGCACGCGGTTGCGGACCATTTCTGAAAACATTGCGAACGCCGATTCGTTGCCGTCGGCACCCGGAGAGAAGCCTTACCTTCGCAAGGTTGTGACGTTCAAGAATGAGCTTGACCGTAATCTTGGTGTCAAATTGGTAAAAGTCGATCGCATAAAGTCTGTGGAAGCCGGTATTCAGAAACGTTTTGAGCCGACGCATCCAGCCGCGGACAAGGATGGCTATGTAGATGTCCCGAACGTGAATTCACTGGTTGAAATGATGGACATGCGCGAGGCGCAGCGAAGTTATGAGGCGAATCTCAGTGTCATTGAGGTGTCGAAGTCAATGATCCAGGGAACGATTGGCCTGCTGCAACGCTAAGCAGTCCGGTTTGAAAAAAAACTTTAGGGGAACGCCATGACATTGAAAGCCATCGAAGCAGTTGCAGCTTATGCAAATGCAGCCACCACCGGGAAGCCGCCTGGGGCTGAAGCTTTGGGCAATGGATCGAAGGCAAGTTTTGCGGATTTTGTGCAAAACGCGGCGGAAGCCACCGTTGATAATTTGCGCAAGGGCGAGGAAATGACGCTGAAATCCGTAACCGGTGAAGCCGAACTCGTCGATGTTGTAACGGCAGTTACGAACGCCGAACTTACATTGCAGACCGTTGTCGCTGTCCGCGACCGGGTTGTGCAGGCTTACCAAGACATCATCAAGATGCCGATCTAGGCCGGGCCGATGCCAGAAGGAGTAGTGCTTGAGATTGCCCGTGAGGCAATTTGGGTGGCGATTAAGATGGCCGGGCCGGTCATGCTCGTTGCGCTTCTTGTTGGATTAAGCATTTCGCTTTTTCAGGCATTGACGCAAATTCAGGAAATGACACTATCCTTCGTGCCTAAAATTCTAGCGATTTTCTTTTCACTTCTCCTATTCATGCCGTTTATGGCGTCTACGCTTTCCACCTTTACGCATCGGCTGACGGATCAGATTGCTGGCTTGGGTTAACGCCGAATGCTGGCCGAGCTTCTCTCCTTTAATCTTTTTGCCCTGTTCCTTGTTTTTGCCCGCGTCGGTGCGGCAATGATGTTGTTGCCCGGCTTTGGAGAGGCTTACGTCGCGCCGCGCGCCCGGTTGGTCATCGCGCTTGGGATTGCCGTCATTGTGGCGCCGCTGATAGCAAGCGAACTTCCAACGATTCCAGATAACCCATTGGAATTGCTTCTTATTCTTACCGGCGAAATCGGCATTGGGCTCTTTTTCGGGGCCTTGGGGCGGATTTTTCTGGCAGGGCTTTTCATTGCCGGGATGCTGATCTCCTATCAGATCGGCCTTGCGAACGCATTTGTCTACGACCCCACAGCGGCGCAGCAGGGGTCCATTGTCGGGAATTTTCTTACGATGACAGGTCTGCTGTTGTTGTTTATTACGAATCTGCATCACCTTACGCTTAGCTCCGTTGTCAAGAGTTACAGCTTGTTTGGGGCAGGCAAGCTGCCGCCCATAGATGATTTTGCCTATACGATGGTGCAGGCAGTTTCCCAAAGCTTTGTTCTGGCGATGGAGATTGCCGCGCCCTTCTTCGTCATTGGGATGGTCTTTTATCTGGGGTTGGGTCTTCTTGGCCGATTGATGCCTCAGGTGCAGGTCTTTTTCATCGCGATGCCGGTGCAGATCGGGATTGGATTTTTAATTCTTGCGTTGACGGTGATAGCGGCCATTGACTGGTTTCTGGCGCAGTTCCGGGAAGGTTTTTTCAGCGTCTTTGGGGCGGGCTAGGGATGGCGGACAAAACCGAAGATTCGCAAAAAACCGAAGAACCAACACACAAAAAACTGGAAGATGCTCGCAAGAAGGGGCAGACCGTCAATTCGCGCGAGGTCAATCATTGGTTTATGATTCTCGGGCTAACCATTCTGATGTTGGTTTTCGCACGGGAAATGATGGGAAGCCTTCAGGATACTCTCGCGGGTTTTCTACAAATGTCCCATGCCCTTTCCGTGGATGGAGACGGCCTGCGCGAGGTTATCCGGCGTGCGGGCGCGGAAGTTCTTTCGGCGCTTTTCCTGCCGGTGCTTGTGCTTATGGCAGCTGCCCTGGCGGCGGGCCTTGCTCAAAGCGGGTTTCTTCTTGCGGTTGATCGCATCACGCCGAAAATGGAGAAAATCTCGGTCCTAAAGGGAATAAAACGGCTTTTTTCCCTTAAGGCGATTGTGGAATTCATCAAGGGGATTTCAAAGCTTACCGTCGTCGGCGTTGTTTGCACGCTGCTCATTCTTCCAGAGTTCGCGACTTTGGACCGCTTTGTCGGCCTTCCGCTGCCTCGCATTCTTGACGCGATTGATGCGTTGGCGGTCCGGGTTCTGATTGGTGTGCTGGCTACCATCTCGATTATTGCCGGGGCCGACTATTTGTATCAGCGCTTTGATTTTTTCAAACAGATGCGTATGAGCCATCAGGAAATAAAGGACGAATTCAAGCAGACAGAAGGCGATCCGATCATCAAGTCGCGATTGCGCCAGCTTCGCATGGAAAGAGCGCAACGACGCATGATGTCAGCGGTCCCGGACGCGGATGTCGTGATTACAAACCCGACACATTATGCGGTTGCGCTTAAATACGATATGGAGGCGATGGCCGCGCCAAGGCTTGTTGCGAAGGGGGCCGATCATATTGCCGCACGTATTCGTGAGGTGGCGAAGGAGCATGAAATTCCGATTGTTGAAAACCCCCCTCTTGCTCGAGCCCTGCATGCGGGGGTCAAAATTGACCAGGATATCCCCGAGGACCATTACAAGGCCGTTGCCGAAGTCATTGCCTACGTCATGCGGCTGAAAGGCACGCTGCCGCCTTCTAAGACGTCTGCCGGCGGGCATTCGTGACCGCTTTATGCTAGAGAGACTAGGCTGTGCCGTGGACGGCGCGCCGTTTCCCTTGTTGAGGACGTCAGGTGGACGATAATTTTGACAAACTGTCCCTTGCGCCGGAGGTGAAGGAATACCTCCCGGCGAGCAGGCCAATCCGGCACCCCGTCTTATGGAGCCTTGCGCTGGTGCTGGCGGTTTTGGGCGGCGCGATTCTTTACCTGCTGGATGCCGCCAAGGCTTCCCCTTTGCTCTTTGGTCTCTCCGCAAGCGGCGTCTTCGCGCTCTCGTTCTTTTCCCTGGGTCTGATCTATGGGGTTTTAAAGCGCAAGGCGGATGCGGAAATTTCGGATCGTTTCTGGCGCCATATGCGCGACCGCATTCCTATCGGCAGGTTGGTGACGGGGCCTTCCGGTGGAATTGTCTTCGTAAACCAGAACTTTTTTGAGATGTTTGCGGTGGATTCTTCGGACTCGGTCCGCTCCATCGAAAGAAATCTGAGCGGCATCGATGCCGAGCGGTTTCGCCGGATCCGCATGAAGGCAGAGGCTGGGGAAGCGGCCAGTGACGAGATTGCCATCGCCGATCCGGATGGCCTGCAATGGCGAAACCTTTCCGCCTTTCCAGTCGAAAGCATGCCGGGTTATGTCTTCTGGCGGTCTGTCGATACGACGGCCCGGCACGAGATGGAACAGGTGATCCGCGAGGAGCAGGACAAGCTTGTCGATTTTCTGGAGAACGCGCCGGTCGGTTTCTATTCGGTTGACGAGAATGGAAAATTTATCTTCGTGAACAAGCAGTTTGCCGAATGGCTTGGTCTGTCTTCTTCGGAACTTATCGCCGGTGGCAAGACACTTCACGATTTTGTCGGTGAGGAAATTCCGGCGGGTACGCCGCCATATGATTGCTTTGGCCGCACGGCGACAGGTAGCCGCGGTGAAGTGCGGCTTTGCGGCGCTGATGGCACGTTGTTTCAAGCCTTTATTACGCAAACGATTGCGCCGGTGGTCGAAGGGCAGGGGCTTCGAACGCGTTCCGTCGTTCGTAATTTGACGCCGGAACGGGAATGGGAACAGGCCCTGCGGCAATCCGAATTGCGGTTTAAGCAATTCTTCGAAAAGGCACCTATCGGCATTGCCTTTCTGGGCCTCGACATGCAGCTCGTCGAATGCAATGGCGCGTTTCGGCAGATTTCCGGCCTTGCTTCGGAAGACGGGAAAGACGGGGATTGCGACACGGCCTCGCGGCCGGCCCTGATGAGCTTGGTGGATGAAAAGGACAAAAAAGCCCTACGCGACCGGATTGAACGCGTCGCCAGTGGCGTTCACCTGACCCAGCCTCTCGAGGTTGGCTTGACCGGTGCGCAGAGTACCGTCGCCGCCTTTTATATACGCAGCCTTAAAGATGCCGCGGGCGAGGGTGCCGGTTTTATTCTTCACGCCATCGATATGACGGAACAGAAACAGTTTGAGCAGCAATTTGCCCAGAAGCAAAAGATGGCGCTTGTCGGGCAACTGGCGGGCGGCATTGCCCATGACTTTAACAATCTGCTGACGGCGATGATCGGCAATTGCGATCTGCTGCTGCTGAACCATGGGCCGGGGGATCAGGCCTTTGCGGATATTGTGCAGATCAAGCAAAATGCAAATCGGGCAGCAAATCTTGTCCGCCAATTGCTCGCTTTTTCGCGTCAGCAGACGTTGCAGCCGAAGATATTAAGCGTGACGGACGTGCTGGGGGAACTTTCAAACCTTCTGAACCGGCTGCTTGGCGAACGAATCGAACTCGAAATGCTTCACGGGCAAAACCTCGGCCATGTGCGGGTTGATCAGGGCCAGTTGGAGCAGGTCATCATCAACCTCGTCGTCAATGCACGCGACGCGATGTCCGGTGGCGGGCGGCTCGCTATTCGGACGTCGAATCTGGAAAGTTCGCGCCGCCTGCTGACTCAGAGCGACCAGGAATCAATGCCGCCTGGCGAATATGTCCTGATCGAAGTCAAGGACACCGGCACGGGCATCTCGAAAGAATATCTTGAGCGGATTTTCGAGCCCTTTTTCACGACGAAAGAGGTCGGCTCGGGCACTGGGCTCGGGCTTTCGACCGTCTATGGCATCGTTCGTCAGACGGGCGGCTTCATTTTCGTCGATAGCACGATTGGAAAGGGAACAAAATTTTCCATCTACCTTCCACAGCATCAGCCCGCAGAAATTGTGGAAGGGGTGCATAAGGCCGTGGTCTTTGATCCGGTCGACCTTACGGGTGTCGGCACCGTTCTCCTTGTCGAGGATGAGGATGCGGTTCGCCTTTTTGGCGCGCGCGCCCTTCGGAAGAAGGGTTACAAGGTGCTGGAGGCGAAAGGGGGCTCGGTTGCCCTGGATATTATCAACAGTGCGGAAGAGCCGGTTGACCTTTTAATCACGGACGTCGTGATGCCGGGCCTGGACGGGCCAGGCCTGGTTGAGAAGGTTCTGGAAACGCGTCCGGACATGAAGGTGATTTTCATTTCCGGCTATGCGGAAGATTCCTTCCGCGAGCGTATCGGGGACGTTTCCGGCCTGCATTTCCTTGCCAAGCCGTTCAGCCTGGAACAGTTGGCCGGTAAGGTGAAGGAAGTGATCGCCCAATAAGATACCCCTTCGGCCTGCTCGCTGCCCACCATACAGGGCTTCCATTGCCGGGACCCTCCCTCCCCCGTGACCTTGCTTGGGACAATTTAAGAACATTCATAAAAAATATATTTGTTACAAGTGGTTAACGATCAACCTTGCGCATAAGAACAAAACATGTACATTCGCTGCAGGGGCAAGGACTTCCTGGCCTGCAGATTTCTTCTCTACGGAACAAGGGGATCGTGTTATGTCGGATGCCAAGCTGAAATTGGTCGATCGGGAGACAATGAATAAAAATAAAGCGTTGGAAGCGGCCATCGGCCAGATTGACCGGGCCTTCGGAAAAGGGTCGATCATGCGGCTCGGCCAGGAAGGCGGCATCAGCGAGATTGAAACCATATCAAGCGGCTCCCTTGGTCTCGACATTGCGCTTGGCATTGGTGGCTATCCGCGAAGCCGCATCATTGAAATTTATGGGCCGGAAAGTTCCGGTAAGACGACGCTGGCCCTGCACGCCATCGCCGAAGCGCAAAAATCCGGTGGCACCTGCGCCTTTGTTGATGCGGAGCATGCCCTTGATCCATCCTATGCAAAGAAGCTCGGCGTCAATATCGATGATCTTCTGATTTCCCAACCGGATGCGGGGGAACAGGCGTTGGAAATTGCCGACACCCTCGTTCGTTCCGGGGCCGTCGATGTTCTGGTCATTGATAGTGTCGCGGCCCTCGTGCCGACGGCGGAACTTGAAGGCGAAATGGGGGACCATCATGTTGGGCTTCAGGCGCGGCTGATGAGCCAGGCGCTCCGCAAGCTTACCTCTTCCATCGCACGTTCACGCACACTTCTCATTTTTATCAATCAGCTGCGGATAAAGATCGGCGTGATGTTTGGCAATCCGGAGACAACGACGGGTGGGAACGCGCTCAAATTCTATTCGTCCGTGCGCCTCGACATTCGCCGGATCGGCGCCATTAAGGATCGGGATGAAATCGTTGGCAATCAAACCCGTGTCAAGGTTGTGAAGAACAAGATGGCGCCTCCCTTCAAGGTGGTGGAATTCGACATCATGTATGGCGTTGGCGTCTCAAAGGTTGGTGAATTGCTGGATCATGGGGTTCGGGCCGGACTGGTTGACAAGGCAGGCACCTGGTTTTCTTACCAGGGCCAGAGGATCGGTCAGGGCCGCGAGAACGCAAAACGATTTCTTAAAGAACATGGCGATGTTGCGGATAAGATCGAAATTGCCATTCGCCAAAGCGCCGGTCTGATCCCGGGCGCGGATGATGATGCGACATCTGAGCCGCCAAAGGTGGCAGCTGTCCCCGAGGTTGAGGTCAAAGAAAGCTAGGCATGCCCTTCGGTTTGGCGCGTCTGTGCCGAATCTTAACGTTTGAGGAACGGGCCTTTGGGCCCGTTCCTGCTTTTTAAGCCGGGGAAGCCTGAGAAGAGCGGCGTTTCCAGGCTTTAACCCTGGTGTGACCCTGGGTCCATCGGCTGGACACTCAAGCCATTGGCGGGGTACAAGAGGTTTTCCTTAACGTATCGGGCTCATGCAAAGCACCAACGACATTCGTGCGGCCTTTCTGGATTACTTCGCGCGCACCGACCATTCGATCGTACCGTCGAGCCCGCTTGTGCCGCGCAAGGATCCGACCTTGCTGTTTACAAACGCCGGCATGGTGCAATTCAAAAATGTGTTCACGGGGGTGGAGACGCGTGACTATGTCCGCGCAGCCTCCAGCCAGAAATGCGTCCGCGCCGGTGGCAAACACAACGACCTTGAACGGGTTGGTTATACGGCCCGCCACCATACGTTCTTCGAAATGCTGGGAAATTTTTCCTTTGGCGACTATTTCAAGGAAACGGCCATTGAGCTGGCCTGGAACCTTCTGACGAAGGAATTCGGCATCGATCGTGACCGCCTGCTGGTGACCGTTTATCATGAAGACGAAGACGCCCGCCGCCTGTGGAAAAAAATTTCCGGGTTGGAAGATGGGCGCATTATTCCCATCGCGACGGCCGATAATTTCTGGATGATGGGCAGCACAGGCCCTTGCGGGCCGTGTTCGGAAATTTTCTACGACCATGGAAAGGACGTTCCAGGCGGGCCTCCGGGAAGCGCCGAGGAAGACGGTGATCGTTTCGTAGAAATCTGGAATCTGGTCTTTATGCAATATGACCAGCTTGCGCCGGGAAAACGTCAACCGCTTCCCCGGCCATCAATTGATACCGGCATGGGGCTGGAGAGGCTGGCGGCGGTTCTTCAGGGCGTGCACGACAATTACGATACGGATGCGTTCCGCACCCTGATTGAGGCCTCCGCCGAGGTTACCGGAACGTCTGTTGCCGGCACGCATGCCGTGTCCCATCGCGTGATCGCCGACCACCTTCGTTCCAGCACGTTTCTGATTGCCGATGGTGTGCTCCCCTCGAATGAGGGGCGCGGCTATGTGCTTCGGCGAATTCTTCGGCGCGCCATGCGCCACGCCCATTTGATCGGTTGCCGGGATCCGCTTCTCTGGCGGTTGGTGCCAGCGCTTGTCAGCCTGATGGGTCATGCCTATCCGGAGATCGTGCGTGCGGAAGCGTTGGTAACGGAAACGTTGCGCCATGAAGAAGCGCGGTTTCGGGAAACCCTTGAGCGGGGCTTGCGGCTTTTGGCAGAGGAAACCGCCAAATTAAAACCCGGTGCAGCGCTTCCGGGCGAGATTGCTTTCCGTCTCTACGACACTTACGGCTTTCCGGTCGACCTCACAGAGGACGCCTTGAAGGCGGAAGGCCGGGGCGTTGATATGAAAGCGTTTGATTGTGCCATGGCGCGGCAGCGGCAGGATGCGCGCGCCTCTTGGGTAGGTTCCGGCGAGGCGGCAACGGAAACAATCTGGTTTGGCGTACGCGAACGCGTCGGCGCTACGGAATTTCTCGGCTATGAGGCGGATGTGGCGGAGGGAATGGTTGTTGCGCTGTTGCGGGATGGCGCGGAGGTCAAATCCGCGAAGGCCGGCGAGGAAATCTTGCTGATTACGAATCAGACGCCTTTCTACGGCCTTTCCGGGGGCCAAGCCGGCGATATCGGCATAATGGAGTCGGCGGATTTGGACTCTCGCTTCATCGTCGAGGATACCCTGAAGAAGCTGGGCGACCTTCACGTGCATGTCGGCCGCGTCGATGCCGGCGAAATTCGCATCGGCGACGTGTTGGAAATGCGGGTCGCCACCGACCGCCGCGCCTGCCTGCGCGCCAATCACTCGGCAACGCATCTTCTTCATGCCGCGCTTCGCCATCGCCTTGGCGCGCATGTGACTCAAAAGGGCTCTCTGGTTGCA
>NVWO01000021.1 GCA_002746255.1 Rhodospirillaceae bacterium
CCCATTGTCCAATATTCCCCACTGCTGCCTCCCGTAGGAGTCTGGGCCGTGTCTCAGTCCCAGTGTGGCTGGTCGTCCTCTCAGACCAGCTACGGATCGTCGCCTTGGTGGGCCATTACCCCACCAACAAGCTAATCCGACGCGGGCTCATCCATCAGCGATAAATCTTTCCCCCGGAGGGCGTATATGGCATTAGCTATCGTTTCCAATAGTTATTCCGTACTGATGGGCAGATTCCCACGTGATACTCACCCGTCTGCCACTAAGGCCGAAGCCTTCGTTCGACTTGCATGTGTTAGGCATGCCGCCAGCGTTCGTTCTGAGCCAGGATCAAACTCTCAAATTGATCTTACAAACGAAGCTCCATAAAGGATCTTCGTTTCTTTCGGGTACATCATCACAAGTTGTATTGTACCCAGCTCATTGCTGGTTACTTAACTATGCGTTTGCGATGACGCGTATCTTCGTCACGCGCCGCCGCCCACGCATCTCTTCAATCAATCCACAATGTCAAACAGCAAACCTTCAAAAAAGGCTCTTATGCGGCGACAAAACTCCGCGCACCGCCAGAAGGTCCGGTGGTGCCGGAAAAGTYGTCTACGAAGTGCCGCAGAAGGCCGTCTTAATACGCCAACAAACCCAGGCCTGTCAACCCTTTTAAGGGGATGGGCTTTCCTTGCAAAACCGGCCTTGCAAAGGCCCGACATTCAAGACATGCGTGCCCCACTTAAAAGCCCCCTGGCCTCCCCGCACCCGGAAGATAGGTAGGGTTTTCCGGCGTTGATTTCACGCGCAAAATCAACGACAAGCCACCCTCTCGGGGACGCCCTTGCCAATACCAGATGTTGCGGGGTACCCTTTAAAATAGCCTATATTTAGGAAGTCCAAATTTGGGGAGGCGAATTGCTTCGACCCAGAGACGGGGCTAGGCAACTTGCCGACGGCGATTTCCGATGAAGCCGACTGCGATTTCCGATGAAGCCGACTGCGATTTCCGATGAAGCCGACTGCGATTTCCGATGAAGCCGACTGCGATTTCCGATGAAGAAGCTACGTAAAGAAATCGGGTTTTCCCGGTAAAGCCTTGGCCAAGGGCAAAATCTTAACCATATCGTCACGGCAAGACGGCTAGAAAAGACTGGGATTTAAGGAGGTATGGCGACCCGAATGAAGCGCACGCTGACGCAGGGAACAATCATCGCGGCCATGCTCTGGCTTGCCACATCGGATTTTGCAAATTCGCGGCTTCCCGAATCGGTCGAGCTCGGCCTGGAGCCGGCAGCCGGCACATGGCGCGCCACTTCCAACGCAGCCCTTCCTGCCCTAAACCCGGTGACGTTCTTCTTCAAGAATATCCTGCCCACCAAAGCGACGACGGCACCAAAACCCCGCCTCACGGAACGCACCTTACACGTGCGCAAAGGCGACACCTTGATGAACCTTCTGCTGCATGCCGACGTGCCCCGCGGAGAAGCCCATCTTGCGATTGAAGCCCTCAGCAAATCCTACGACCCACGGAAACTGAAGCCCGGGACGGAAATTGTTCTTCGCTATTTGTCTGCGCCGGCACATGAAAAATCTGCGAAAAAAACGGCGACGTCTGAAACTTTCGATGGCATTCGCGTGTCACTCCGCTACGACCAGGATATCGTGGTCACCCGCAACAATGCCGGGAAATTCATTCCAAAAACGGTTGAAAAGCGTGTCCTTAATGAGCTTGTTCACACCGGCGCCCAAATTAAAACAAGCCTTTTCGAGGCGGCCGACCGTGCCGACATCCCAACAAATGTCATTGTCGAGTTGATTCACGCCTACAGCTTCGACATCGACTTCCAGCGGGAAATTCGCTCCGGTGATAAATTCGAAATGATGTACGAACGCTTTCTCGATGAAGAAGGGCAGGTCGTTCACAACGGCAATCTGCTTTATGCGCGACTTGTAATTCGTGGCAAGCCCCTGAAAATTTATCGTTTTTCACCACAGAAAGGGGTTGTGGACTATTTCAATACGAAGGGGCAAAGCGTCCGCAAAGCGTTGATGCGCACGCCCGTTGATGGGGCGCGGATCAGCTCGCATTTTGGCAAGCGCCGCCATCCCATCCTGGGTTATACGCGCATGCACCGTGGGGTGGATTTTGCAGCGCGGCGGGGAACCCCGGTTCTTGCCTCCGGGAACGGCATCGTCGAACGGGCCAATCGGTATGGTGGTTACGGAAAATACATTCGCATTCGTCACAATTCCCGTTTTAAGACAGCCTATGCCCACCTCAAAGGCTTCGCGAACGGAATCCGTAAAGGGAAACGCGTCAAACAGGGACAGGTCATCGGCTATGTCGGCACGACTGGCCGTTCAACAGGGCCGCATCTGCATTACGAAGTCCATGAACGCAGTCGGCAAATAAACCCCATGCGCCTAAGCCTGCCAAGCGGGCTAAAATTGGGGGGGGAAGCCCTTGCCAGTTTCGAGAAGTCGCGGAGCGAGGTCGACAGGCTGGCAGCCGATTTGCCGCTGCAAAGCCTGCTTGCCAGCACCAAATAGGCCGCACGGCCTTTTCATTTTCAGGCAAACCTGTTCAAGCAACCCGGCTGAGAGAACCCGGCTCAGGACACCTTCGCTTTGGCGACCTTCACCTTCAATGCCTCCCCATCCCGCGTAATGCGAATGGTATCGCCGCCCTTCAGAGCGCCTTCAAGAATTTTCATTGAAAGCGGGTTTTCCAGATATTTTTGGATGACCCGCTTCAGGGGACGCGCTCCATAAACCGGGTCGTAGCCCATATCGGCAATCCAGCCCAGAGCGTCCTTATCAAGATCGAGATGTATCTTCCGGTCTTCCAGTCGCGCGCGAAGCCGGCGAAGCTGGATGTCAACGATGTCCGTCATGTGTTCGCGCTTCAGGCGGTGGAAGAGAATGATTTCATCCAGGCGGTTTAAAAATTCCGGGCGGAAAGCCGACCGAACGATTTCCATAATCGAAGCACGGACAACGTCAGCGTCTTCTCCCTCCGGCTGGCTGGCAAGAACGTCCCCGCCAAGATTGGACGTGAGAAGAATGATCGTATTGCGAAAATCGACCACATGGCCCTGGCCATCTGTCAACCGGCCATCATCCAACACCTGCAAAAGGACATTAAAAACATCCGGATGCGCCTTTTCGATCTCGTCGAAAAGAATAACCTGATAAGGCCTTCGGCGAACGGCCTCCGTCAACGCACCGCCTTCCTCATAGCCGACATAACCAGGGGGCGCGCCGATCATGCGCGCAACGGAGTGCTTTTCCATATATTCTGACATGTCGAGCCGGGTGATCGCGTTCTCATCATCGAACAAAAAGGTCGCCAGCGCCTTTGAAAGCTCGGTCTTACCAACCCCCGTTGGCCCCAGGAAGAGGAAGGAGCCAAGCGGCTGGTTCGGATCCTGAAGACCGGCGCGCGCACGGCGAACAGCATCGCTTATGGCGGAAACGGCTTCGTCCTGACCGACAACCCGCGCGTGAAGGCTTTCTTCCATTCGCAGCATCTTCTCTTTTTCGCCCTCAAGCATTGTATCAAGCGGTATCCCCGTCCACCGCGCAACGACGCTTGCGATATCCGCTTCGGTCACTTCTTCGTTCAACATGCGGTGGGGTTCCTCTGCCTCACCTTTTTGCAGTTTGCGCTCCAATTCAGGGACAATCCCATACATCAGTTCGCCGGCCCGATTAAGGTCCCCGTTTCGTTGCGCGATCTCAAGCTCACCGCGAGCCCGGTCAAGCCGTTCTTTCAATTTTTGAGCGCTGGATATCTGATCCTTCTCGATCTGCCAGACCAGCGTTAATTCCTGAGAACGCGCCTCCAGGTCTTTCAATTCCGTTTGCAGCTTTTCCAGGCGATCCTGCGAAGCCACATCCCCTTCCTTTTCCAGGGCCGACTGCTCAATCTTTAATTGCATAATGCGCCGGTCAAGTTCGTCGATTTCCTCCGGCTTTGAATCCACCTCCATGCGCAACCGCGCGCCGGCCTCATCAATCAGGTCAATCGCCTTGTCAGGAAGAAAACGGTCTGTGATGTAGCGATTTGATAACGTCGCCGCGGCAACGATTGCCGGATCTGTGATCCGCACCCCATGGTGGAGTTCGTATTTTTCCTTCAGTCCGCGAAGAATCGAAATTGTGTCCTCCAAAGAAGGCTCGGCAACAAAAATGGATTGAAACCGGCGGGCAAGGGCCGCGTCCTTTTCGATATGCTTGCGGTATTCGTCAAGGGTCGTCGCGCCAACGCAGTGAAGCTCGCCTCGGGCAAGGGCCGGTTTCAGAAGGTTTGACGCATCCATCGAACCTTCCGCCCGCCCGGCCCCAACGAGGTTGTGCAACTCGTCGATGAAAAGGATTAATTCGCCTTCTGCCGCCGTGACTTCCGCCAGCACCGCCTTCAGGCGCTCTTCAAACTCCCCGCGAAATTTAGCCCCGGCAACCAAGGCACCAAGGTCAAGCGCCATAAGCCGCTTGCGCTTTAAGCCTTCCGGCACATCGCCATTGACGATGCGAAGCGCCAAACCCTCGATGATCGCCGTCTTGCCGACGCCGGGGTCACCGATAAGGACAGGATTGTTCTTCGTCCGGCGCGAAAGCACCTGGATCGTGCGGCGAATTTCTTCGTCCCGTCCGATGACCGGGTCGAGCTTACCGTCACGCGCGGCCTGGGTAAGATCGCGCGCATATTTCTTGAGCGCCTCATAGCCTTCTTCAGCGGTTGCCGAGTCCGCCTTGCGGCCTTTACGCAAATTTTCGATCGCCTGGTTTAGATTCTGCGGCGTAAGACCTGCCGATTTAAGAATTTCCATCCCAGGCGTGCTCGACGCCATGGCCATCGCAAGAAGAAGCCGTTCCACCGTGACGTAGCTGTCACCTGCTTTCGAAGCAATTTGCTCAGCTGAATCAAAGAGTCGGGCCGTTTCCGGCGCCAGGTGAACCTGACCGGCACCACTGCCTTCCACTTTCGCGAATTTCGCCAACGCTTCTTCGACTGCACCGCGCGCCACCGCCGCGTCGCCACCTGCCGCCGAAATCAGTGAGGCTGCCAAGCCTTCTCCATCGTCAAGAAGAACCTTTAACAGATGCTCAGGCTTTAGGAACTGGTGATCGGCACGAAGCGCTAAACCTTGCGCCGCCTGGATGAACCCACGCGAACGTTCCGTGTATTTTTCGAAATCCATTCGACCTCCTCAAACAGGCAGGTTGAACCCATGGGCCCGTTGCGGCACCCGCGTTCTTATATGGACCGCGAAATCCATTTTACAAGATCGGGGCATGGCGTCGAGTTGGAAGGCCGAAAACAAGCCCGCTCAAGAATGGGGTCTGCAAAAGCTCCAGCAGCCGGACCCTTATATGGAACCCGCCTAATTGGTTTAAACAATCCCGTGGATCAACCCATCAAATAAGCGGGCTAGGCTTCACCGACGGCGGAGCTTGCTTCCGGTGCCGACTTGACCTTGGCTGCCGGCTTGGCTTTCGCGGCTTCCGGCTTGGCTTTCGCGGCTTCCGGCTTGGCTTTCGCGGCTGCCGGCTTGACTTTCGCGACCCTGGCCTTTGCCGTCGCTGGTTTCGCAACCTCGGTTTTAGCAACCACCGTTTTAGCAACCACCGTTTTAGCAACCACTGGTTTTGCGGCCTCGGTTTCAGCAACCACCGTTTCGGCAACCGTCGGTTCGGAAACCGTCGCTTTATCGGAATTTACCGCCTTCGGCGCCCCCTGGCGTTCGTCCGAAGAATGCATGGAACGATAATAATGTTCCGCATGCTGATAATAATTTTCGGCGGCAACACGATCACTAGCAGAGGTCGCATCCCTGGCAAGAGAGAGATATTTTTCCAAGATCTGCGAGGCGTTGCCCCGGACCTTCACCTTTTGCCCGTTACCGTCCGCAAACCTTTGCCGGCTTCCGCCGCCGTTCCGCCGTCCGCCACCGCCACCGCCACCGCCGCCGCCGCCGCCACGGCCGCGATGTTTCCGTATATTCGATTCATGTTTCATCGTTTTCTTATTCGACCCTCGTCGCTGTTCAAGCATTTGCCAAACTTCATACAGCACCGTCGCCGACAATCGTCCGGCAACAGCGACGCAATCACCAAATGCTGAAGGGCGGGCATTCCCGCCAGTCGCTGCGGATTGAACCGCAGCTTTCGGAGGATGAGCCTAGTCGGGATGCCCGTGATTTCCAAGATTTTTTTCGCCGACGATTTTATCCCATTACGGTTTTGGCATCTTCCCGACAACGCAGCGGGGGATACCCGCCAGGTCTTTTTGCGTCGCCACCCCTTCAAACCCTTGATTGCGGAGGTGTTTGGAAACCGCTTCGCCCTGGGTATCGCCAACCTCCAGGATAACCGTTCCAAAAGGCTGAAGAAGGCGGAAAAGATCCGGGATCAATTGCCGATAACATGCCAGGCCATCGGCACCGCCCATAAGCGCAAGCCGATTTTCGTAAAGCGCAATCTCGGGCTGCAACCGGTCGATTTCAGCATTGGGAATGTAGGGCGGATTGGAAAGGATGAGATCGAATTTCTCATCAATCGCGTGACCCCAATCGCTTTTTCGAAAGCGGGCACGTGCGTCCAACCCAAGCGCCGTCGCATTCGTTTTCGCCACGTCGAGCGCATCTTCACTGATATCCACGCCAAGTCCCGTCGCATTTTGAAATTCGGAAAGAAAGGCAAGCAAAAGGCAGCCACTTCCCGTTCCAAGGTCAAGCACGTGAAGGGCCGCTTCACGGTCCCGGAAATGATCGAGAGCCACCGAAATCAGGGTTTCGCTATCAGGGCGCGGATCAAGAGTCGCCGCGGTAACGCGCAGGGAAAGGCTCCAAAACTCGCGCCTCTCAAGCAGATGGGACATTGGCTCACGGCAGGACCGCCGCTGAAGAAGGACGTCCAAGCGCGCCATCATCGACGCATCGAGCTCGCGCTCCGGATGCCCCAAAAGCGTCTCCTTCGAAATGCCAAGAACGTGCGCGACAAGAAGCCGCGCTTCGAGAAGCGCCGTTTCACCGATCCCGGCCTGCGCGAGGTTGGCAGCGCCAGTGCGAATGGCCACCACCGCCGGGGTACCGGAAGCAATGCGAAGCGCCCTCATGCCATTTCCGACAAACGCTGTGCATGATCTTCCGCGATCAACGCGTCGATAACCTCGTCCAGAGCTTCCCCGGACAGCACCTTGTCAAGTTTGTGTAGCGTCAGACCAATGCGGTGATCCGTTACCCTTCCCTGAGGAAAATTATAGGTGCGAATTCGTTCGGAACGGTCCCCCGAACCGATCTGCCCACGACGCGCCGCCGCACGCTCGGCATCCTGCTCCTGCCGCTTGCGGTCATAAAGGCGGGCAAGAAGCACCTTCATTGCCTTTGCCCGATTCTTATGCTGCGACTTTTCGTCCTGCTGCTGAACAATGATGCCGGTCGGCAAATGCGTGATGCGCACGGCACTATCCGTCGTATTTACGGATTGGCCGCCAGGGCCGCTGGCGCGAAAAACGTCGACCCGCAAATCCTGCTCGTTTATCTCGACATCGACCTCTTCCGCCTCTGGCAGCACCGCCACCGTTGCCGCCGAGGTATGAATCCGCCCGCCAGATTCCGTCTCGGGAACACGCTGCACACGGTGCACACCGGATTCGAATTTCAACCGTGCAAAAACGTCACGCCCCGAGATTAAGATGGCCGCATCCTTGTACCCGCCGATCCCGGTTTCGGTAACGCCGAGAAGCTCGGTCTTCCAGCCATGGCGCTCAACATAGCGCTGATACATTCGGAAAAGATCAGCAGCAAAAAGGGCGGCTTCATCGCCGCCGGTGCCGGCGCGCACCTCCAAAATGGCATTTTTACTATCCACCACATCCTTTGGCAGCAGCAGCATCTGAAGGTGCTTTTCCAGCTCCGGAATCTTTTGCCGAAGCGTTTGCGCCTCCGCCTCCGCCAAGGCCAGAATTTCCACGTCCCCCGCCTTGTCTTCAAGAATTTCGGTCAGATCCCCATGCTCCTGCTCGGCCTCGCGAAGGGCGTGAATGGCCTCAGTGACCGTCGCAAGATCGGCATATTCCTTTGATATATCTACATATTCTTTAGAATCAGGGCGGATTTTGCCACTCGCAAGACGGTCGCCTAAATCTTCACGACGCTTAACAACCCGGTCGAGATTTTCTTTAAAACCCACGCTTCGATTCTCCTGGGAAGGGCGGAAAAAATCCGCTGCACATAAGAAAACAGGAAAAGACAACACGCCGATCCGAAGGACAAAACCGATCCCGCCCCTGCGGATGGCAAGCGCATTGGCGCTAGCGAAAAACGGCGAGCCGGTCTTTCAAAGCTTCCAACGCCACGCTCTCCTGCTCACCTGTATCAAGGTTTCGAAGGGTTACCGACCCCTTTTCCATCTCGTCCTCACCAAACAGGATGGCAGCCACAGCGGAAAGTTTGTTCGCCCGCTTTAAACGCTTCGATAGATTGCCACGGTAACCAAGCTCAACAACAAAGCCTTCGCGGCGCAGGTCATGGGCAAGCTTCATCGCTTCTGCTTCCATCTCGCTGCCAACCGGAATGATGGCGATTGGGCGCGTTGCCGGTGCCACATCACCAAGCATCAGCGCAATCCGATCAACGCCGGCCGCCCAACCCGTTCCGGGCGTATCCGGCCCACCCATCGTTGCCACCAGGCTGTCATAGCGGCCGCCAGCAAGAACCGTACCTTGTGCGCCGAGCATCTCCGAGGTGAACTCGAAAGCCGCATGGCAGTAATAGTCCAGACCCCGAACAAGGCGCGGATTGATCCGGTAGGCAATGCCAAGTCGATCCAGCCCGGCCCGCACGGCTGCAAAAATTTCAGCCGATTGGGTGTTCAGATAGTCTGGAAGCAGGGGTGCCTTTTCAAGAATTTTATGGTCACCCTTGTCTTTTGAATCAAGAATCCGCAACGGGTTACGCTCTAGGCGCGCAAGGCTGTCTTTGGAAAGCTCGCCCCGATAGGCGTTCAGATAGTCCACCAACGCCTTGCGATAAGCCGACCGGCTTGCCGCATCGCCAATGGAATTTAATTCAAGCGTCGTTGCCTCAAGAATGCCAAGCTCCGCAAGGAACTGGGCCCCCATTGCGATCACTTCAATGTCGCCGATCGGCTCGGCAACACCGAGAAGCTCTACGCCGACCTGATGGAACTGCCGCAGACGCCCCTTTTGCGGTCGTTCGTAACGAAACATGGGGCCCCGGTAGAAAACCTTGAGCGGCAAATGCTGGCTCAACCCCCCTGAAATAAGGGCGCGAACAATGCCCGCCGTACCTTCCGGACGGAGCGTGATTTCACCGCCACTACGATCCGTAAAGCTGTACATCTCTTTCGTGACGATATCCGATGCGCCCCCCAATGTGCGGGAGAAAACCTCGGAAAATTCGAAAATCGGCGTCGCCATTTCCTGATAGCCGTAGCTTTCAGCGATCCGGAGGCCGGTTTCGCAGACATGGCGATGGCGGCGGATTTCATCCGGCAAAACATCATGGGTGCCACGGACAGGCTGCAAAGATGACACAGAAACCTCCCGCCGGATTCAGGAAACGGCCGCGATGGGAACGTCTTGCTTTGCGGTGCTTTCCGCCGCATTTTCCATCTCGATTTCAGCAACTTTCTTCTCGATCAGCGCAACCATGTGGTCCACAACTTCGCCAGAGCCGATCTTGTGATCTGAAACGCCATTTAGATAGACGAGGTGGGTGCCATTGCCCCCACCGGTCAATCCAATGTCCGTTTCTCGCGCCTCACCCGGCCCATTCACGACGCAGCCGATCACGGAAACCGTAAGCGGGGTTGTGATATGGGCAAGCCGTTCTTCCAAAAGTTCGACCGTTTTGATGACCTGGAACTGCTGGCGCGCACAGGATGGACAGGCGATGACCGTCACACCATGCCGGCGCAGCTGAAGCGCTTTTAGGATTTCATAGCCCGTTTTGATTTCTTCCACAGGGTCTGCCGACAGAGACACCCGGATTGTATCGCCGATCCCGGACCACAGCAGCATGCCCATACCGATCGAAGATTTAATATTGCCGGTTCGCAGCCCGCCGGCCTCGGTGATGCCAAGGTGCAACGGATAATCACAAGCCTCGGCCAATCCCTGATAGGCAGCAACGGCAAGAAAAACGTCAGAGGCCTTAACGCTGATCTTGAATTCGAAAAAGTCGTTGTCCTCAAGAATCTTTGCGTGATTAAGCGCGCTTTCGACCATGGCTTCCGGACAGGGCTCGCCGTAACGTTCCAGAAGCTCCTTTTCGAGGCTGCCGGCGTTCACGCCGATGCGCATCGCACAGCCATTTTGCTTCGCAGCCTGAACAACATCGCGCACGCGACCGGCGTCACCGATGTTGCCTGGATTGATCCGCAAGCAGGCCGCGCCGGCTTCCGCCGCCTCGATCGCCCGTTTGTAGTGAAAATGAATGTCCGCAATGATCGGCACCCTTACTTCCGACACGATCTTTTTAAGAGCGGCCGTCGATTCTTTGTCCGGGCAAGAAACCCGAACGAAGTCGGCACCCGCCTCTTCCAGCGAGCGAATCTGGTTAACCGTCGCCGCGACATCCGAGGTCAACGTATTCGTCATGGACTGGACGGTAATCGGCGCGTCCCCACCAATCGCCACCCCCCCAACCTGAATTTGGCGGCAGGAACGGCGTTGAATTTCCCGATACGGACGAACGGACATGGCGACAGCTCTACTTCAGTTCTGAGAGAAAGACCCACAAAGCCTCATCAGAGACTTTGTCTTTTTTGGGTGCAATTTTCTTATATAGCTTAAAAAACCGGCGAAATGAAGGCCTCAGGGAAGACGACCGCTAATTGTGCACGGCGATCCCAGCCTTAAGGCGGACCGGATCGAGAAGCACCTCACGAAGAATGACGCCGCTTGCTCCCAAGGGAGGCATAAGCTCGCCATCGACCCGAATCTCGACCCCATGGGCGTCCCCAACCGCAAGGGTAAGCCCCTCTTGCAACGGCGGCCTGTAAATCTGATTCGCCGAAAGAACCCCCGTCATGATCAATTCCCCCCCCGCATCGCGAATTTCGATCCAGGTATCACGAACCGCCCGAAGAACAATCATCCGGGAAGCCGTCTCCCCCACCGAAGCCTGCGTTTCTTCCGGCAACAGCGTGTCCATCCCGGATAGTGGCGCAACGGAAACCGCCTCGGGCTGAGAAGGTGCAGATGCGATAACAGGAAGCGGCGGCACCTCGACGGCGGTATCTTCAACCGCAGCGTCCTCAACGGCAGCACCTTCGGCAGCGGCGTCCAATGTCTCCGGCGACGACGTGACAGGGGGAACGGCTTCAACCAATGAAGGCTCCAGCACGGGCGCATGAGAGGAAAGAGCGTACCAGGCACCGTAGACGACAAGCGCAAGCAGCACCGAAAGCAAAAGAATAGCCCCTTTCGGCACACGCCCTTCGTGAGCAGGAATGGGAAAAATCAGCGAGGTGGTCTTGCCGGAAACGGACGCCTCCATCTTAAAGCGGCGCACAATCTCAGCGCCGTCCATCCCTAGATAGGTTGCGTAAGCACGCACAAACCCAATCGCGTAGGCATCCCCTGGAAGTTCCCGGTAGCGCCCATCTTCGATGGCCTGGAGGTAAGTGGCGCGAATGCGCAGGCGATTGGCAACCCGGGCGATTTTCTCACCCTTTTTTTCGCGCGCTTCCCGGAGAATTTTGGCAATACCATCCCCGCCGCCTGGCTGATTGCCAAACAGGCGCTCGCTGCGCTGGGCGGTCTCGCTCGCCCCGCCGTCAGTCCTGGAGTCCGGCTTTTGCATGTGACCGCTCTGTTTCTGAAGCATTATCTCAGCCGATTGATCTTCACCACCCCTCAGCCGAAAGACGGTCCCGCAGCATAGGGAGGTTCGCAGACAACGGTCAAGGCGAAGCGAATGACCGCCTGGATTATCCTCTTAAATGATGACCCCATGATCCATGGCATAGGCGCGAAGCTTGTCCCGAACGCTGTGATCGGACCGCCCACCAAGGGTTTCCAGATAGTCGGAAAATTCGGAAAGGTGCAGGCTTAAAGCCATTTCCTTGACCGGAGCAATCGCCGACGCCGACATTGAAAGATTACGAAATCCAAGCCCGAGAAGCGCCATCGCATCAAGGGGTTGCCCGGCCATCTCCCCGCATAGCGCCACCGGCACGTTCTTCGAATCACATTGACGAACCAACGCGCCCAGGAAATTTAAGGCCGGGGGCGAGAGAACGTCGTAACGACCGGAAAGACGCGGATTGCCGCGATCATTCGCGAAGAAGAACTGAAAAAGGTCGTTGCTGCCTACGGAAAGGAAGTCAACATGGCGGAGAAGGGTAGGCAATTGCCAAAAAAGAGCCGGCACTTCCAACATGGCGCCAATTTCGATCGTGTCCGGCAATTTTTCTCCGCGCTGCTTCGCGCGCGACACTTCCATCTCCAAAAGCTTGCGAGCCGCAATGTATTCAGCAACTTCGGCCACCATCGGAAACATGACGCGCAATCGCCTGCCGGCTGCTGCACGTAGAAGGGCGCGCGCCTGCTGACGAAGCAATTGCGGACGATCCAGCGCAATCCGAAGCGCCCGCCAACCCATCGCTGGATTTTCTTCCCGGCGCGTATCAGAAAAATATGGGAGCCGTTTGTCGCCGCCAATGTCGAGCGTACGAAACGTCACCGGCTTCTCTCCCGCCTGGTCGAGGATGCGCCGGTAAAACTCTTCCTGCTCATCGACACCTGGAAATTTGGAGCAAACCATGAAAAGAATTTCCGTCCGATAGAGGCCAATGCCATCCGCACCGCGCTCTTCCAAGGCTTTCAAGTCAACGAGAAGACCGGCGTTCAGGTTTAATGAAATAGGGACACCATCCGCCGTCACCGTCTTCAGATTCCGGACACTCGCGTAGCGCGCCTGGCGCTCGGCAAGCATTGCCATGCTTTCGGCGAAGGCCTGCTGAACGTCATCGCTAGGCCGGATAAAAATCTGGGCATTGTCACAATCGACGATGACAGGCTCCAGCGGATCAATTTTCTCAAGCACCCCCTTTACCCGCGCCAGAACCGGAATATCCAGAGTCCGCGCCACAATGGCCACGTGACTCGTCGGCGAGCCTTCCTCAAGGACAAGGGCACGTAGCTTCCCCGGATCGTAATCGAGAAGCTCGGCCGGACCCATGTTACGGGCAACCAGCACCACGTCATCCGGCAAATCAGCGGCGGCGGTGCTTTCGTGGCCCGTCAAATGTTGAATAAGACGATGGGCAAGATCATCCAGATCGTGAAGCTTTTCCCGAATCACCGGATCTGTGACCGACTCCATCCGGACATGGGTTTCTTCCTGCACCTTTTGAACGGCCGCCTCTGCCGTAAGACCGCTTCCAATCGCCTCGTTGATCCGGCCCAGCCACCCCCGGTCCTGGGCAAACATGCGATAGGTTTCAAGAATCTCCCGGTGCTCGCTTCCCGTTGCCATATCTGTGGCAGCCAACAAGGTGTCCAGGGCCGTGTGAAATTTGCCAAGGGCCTTCTCGAAACGCGCCCGCTCTTTTTTCGGGTCTTCGGAGACCAATTCCCGAAGCTCTATTCTGGGCTGATGCAAAACCGCCCTGCCCATCGCCAGCCCCGGATTTAAGATCGTTCCCTTGAGTCCAAGGGGCAGAACCGCGTTGCCCTCGACAGAAAACAGTTCCTCCCTTGGAACCAGCTTGCCGCCGGCAACAATCTCCGCCAAAACCATGGCGACTGTTTGCAGAAGTTCAAGGTCAACCTCGGAATACAATCGCCGCGACCTGTTCTGCACAACAAGAACGCCAACCATGCGACCGCCATGGAGAATCGGAACACCGAGAAGCGAGTGATAGATTTCCTCTCCCGTTTCCGGGCGGTAGGCAAAGTTCGAATGGGCCTGGGCATCGGCCAGATTCAACGGCGTTGCCGTTGCCGCGATATGACCCACAAGCCCCTCGCCCAGACGCAGATGCGTGTGGCGAATGGCAGCCGGTTTCAGCCCCTTGCTTGCAAAAAGTTCCAGAACTTCGCCCGCGCGAAGAAGGTAGGTCGAACAAACCTCGGCGACCATGTCCGCAGCGATAAGCTTGACGACGTCATCCAGCCTTTGCTGGGGACTGCCCGAGGAGGCCATAACGTCCCGCAGACGTCGTAGCAAACGGCGGGGTGCGAGTTCATCGGCCTTTGTTGTCATGAAATTGCAGCTCAGACTCGGGTTCGTGCCTCCAAGGCAAGATGCGCTTGGTCTAGCAGTTCCTGGATGATTTCCTGCGCGGGCTGTTCACAGGTTACCATACCAACACTCTGCCCTGCCATCATCGACCCATTTTCAACGTCCCCATCGACAACCGCCCGGCGCAGCGCACCTGCCCAGAAATGCTCGATTTCCAGCTGCGCATCCTTCTTCGTCAACGCGTTGCTATGAAATTTCTCGATCACCTCGCGCTGCACCTCAAGAAAGCGATTTGACGCCTTGTTCGCCAGGGACCGCACCGGAATGACCGGAAACATCGGGTCAAGCTGCACGGAAAGGACCGCATCCCGGGCCTTCGCTTTGATAAAAGCCTTCTTAAAATGCGGATGCGCGACCGATTCCTCGGCGCAAACGAAGCGCGTTCCCAACTGACAGCCGGAGGCGCCCATTTCAAGGTACGCGAGCGCGGTCTCCCCCCGGGCAATCCCGCCCGCAACAAAAACCGGGACCTCCCGTATGTTCGGAAGAATTTCCTGCGCCAACACGCTGGTTGCCACCGGACCGGTATGTCCGCCGGCCTCCATGCCCTCGATGACAAGCGCATCCGCCCCACGCTGCACCAATTTGCGGCCAAGGGTCAGGTTCGGAGCAAAACAAAGAACCTTTGTTTTTCCGCTTCGAATCCGGTCAATCGCAGCGATCGGAGGGATGCCCCCGGCAAGCACGATGTGGGAAACTTTGTGATCAAGACAGACGTCAATTAGTTCCATAAGCTGGGGATGCATCGTGATCAGATTGACGCCGAAACGGCGATCCGTCAGCGCATTGGTTGCACGGATTTCTTCCGACAATTGGTCAGGCATCATTGCGCCCGAAGCAAGCACACCAAACCCACCCCCGTTCGACAGTGCCGCCACAAGGTTGCGCTCGGAAAGCCATGTCATGGCGCCACCAAGGAATGCCGTATCGGCATCCAAAAACGCACGACCCCGCGCCCAGAGACGATCGAGATAAGAAACCGCGCCCATCGTCTAGGACGCGTCCAAGCCGTAAGCGGTATGCAACGCGCGCAACGCCAGCTCTGTATATTTTTCGGCAATCAGGACGCTGACCTTGATTTCCGATGTGGAGATAACCTGGATATTGATCCCTTTTTCGGAAAGGGTTTGAAACATTCGCTGGGCAACGCCCGCATGGCTTCGCATGCCAACACCGATTACCGAAATTTTCGAAACGTCAGAATCTGGTATAAGAGACTGATAATTAAGATCTTTTCTCTTCGCCTCCAGAACCTCTTGGGCGCGACTGAAGTCGCCCCGCGTCACCGTGAAGGTCAAATCCGTCGTGCGACCGTCTTCGGAAACGTTCTGGACGATCATATCAACATTGATGTCAGCATCCGCCAATGGGCCAAAAATTCCTGCCGCAACACCCGGTCGATCCGGCACCTTCACCAGAGTAATCTTCGCTTCATCCCGGCTATAAGCGACACCGCTTACCATTTCCTGTTCCATGATTTCCTCCTCGCCGACGACCAGCGTTCCTGGCACATCCAAAAAACTGGACAACACCTGAAGGCGAACCCGGTGCTGCATTGCCAGCGCAACGGAACGCGTTTGTAGAACCTTGGCGCCCTGGGATGCCAGTTCCAGCATTTCCTCGTAGGTAATTCTATCCAGCTTCCGTGCCGTGGCAACGATACGGGGGTCCGCCGTAAAAACGCCTTCAACGTCGGTAAAAATATCGCAGCGATCCGCATTCAAAGCCGATGCCAGCGCCACAGCCGACGTGTCCGATCCGCCACGGCCAAAAGTCGTGACGCGGCGATCCGGTCCGATGCCCTGAAAGCCGGCAAGAACCGCCACCGTTCCCGCTTCCAGATCGCGCGCGATGGCCGTCGCGTCAATCTTTTGAATCCGCGCGCGCCCGTGGTTGCCGTCGGTCATCACCGGCACCTGCCAACCCGTCCACGACCGTGCCGGAATGCCGAGGCTCTCGACGGCAAGGGCAAAAAGGCCGGCACTGATTTGTTCCCCGCTGGAAACGATGCCGTCATGTTCCGCCGAATCACTTCGCCCGGCGGTTTCATCCGCCCAGGCAACCAGTTGGTCCGTCGTCCCGGCCATGGCCGAAACAACCACCGCAACCTCATTTCCCGCCTTGACTTCAGCGACCACGCGCCGAGCCGCGTTGCGGATCAACGTGATGTCCGCAAGAGAAGTTCCACCAAATTTTTGAACGACGCGTGCCATTTGGCCCATCCCGATCAGTTTCCAGCCTTTCGGGACCCTTCCTGATCCAGTAAGTTACCGAAATCGGGGGCTATTCATAGCCTTAAGCCCTCGTCGGTACAAGCCTGCCCCCACCACCGGCCCTGGAAAGGGCCAGAATGGAAAGGGCGGAGAAACAAAGGAATGATCGGGTGAACGCTGCCATCACATCCCATGAGACGGCTCCTAAATCGGACAGCGTCGATGCCCGTGAGGTTGCAAACTTCGAAGCCATCGCGGATGCCTGGTGGGATCCACAGGGAAAATTCAGACCGCTTCACCAAATCAATCCCGTTCGCCTGGGCTTTATCCGCGATCATCTGGCCCGCCATTTCGAGCGCGATCCCTTGCAGCCAAATCCGCTTGCAGGCCTTCGCATTCTCGACATCGGTTGCGGCGGCGGGCTTTTGAGCGAACCGCTCGCCCGGCTCGGCGCAGACATCGCCGGCATTGATTTCGGCAAACGCAACATTGAAATCGCCCGCCACCATGCAGAAGCCGTCGGACTGACCATTGATTACCGCGTGACGACCGCCGAGGCCCTGGCGGCGGAAGGAGACCGTTTTGACGCCGTGCTCAACATGGAAGTCATCGAACATGTTACCAACCCGGCCAACTTTCTTGGAAGTTGCGCGGCGTTGGTAAAGGCCGATGGCGCGATGGTGGTCGCAACCTTGAACCGAACGATCAAATCCTATCTTCTTGCCGTCATTGGTGCCGAATATGTCCTGAACTGGTTGCCGAAGGGCACCCACAATTGGCAAAAATTTCTGAAGCCGTCCGAAGTTGCGGGCTATTTACGGCCCCATGGTTTTACCTTCGAGGACCTAAGTGGCGTGCTTTACGATCCTCTGCAGGATGCCTGGCGCTTAAGCCGCCGCGTGGACGTCAACTACATGGCTTTTGCCACTCGCAAAAATCCGTCCACGTGACAAAACTGACAACATGTCAAAGGAAAGCCGTGCATTCATGACGCATCTAGACGATGCACGCGCCCCTTCCGATTGGGTGATCCGATTTGCGCGTCACATTCACAAAGGCGGCGACGTTCTTGACCTTGCCTGTGGCAGCGGTCGCCATACAAAACTTCTTCTGGAAGCGGGGCATCCGGTCATCGCTCTCGACCGGAACCTCGACCGGCTGGGGGAACTCCGCCAGCACGCCAGGGTCGAAGCCGTCGAAGCTGACCTTGAGGTGGGGCAGGCATGGCCCTTTTCCGGGCGGCGTTTTGCTGGAATTGTGGTTACGAATTACCTTCATCGGCCGCTGTTCCAAAACCTCGCCGACGCCCTGGAAGACAATGGCGTGTTGATCTATGAAACCTTCGCCCAGGGAAATGAGCGATTTGGCCGCCCAAAAAACCCGGACTATCTCTTGCGGGATGGGGAGCTTTTGCACGTCTTTGCCGATCCGCTTTACATCCTCGCTTACGAACAGGTCGAACGCGGCGCACCAAATCCGGCAGTTCTGCAACGCGTCGCCGCCATCAAGAATCCCAGCCACTGGCATTAGCCGGAAGGCTTCGCCTTTGAACTGAGAACGAACGACCGGTCATGTTGAAGGGACGGAATTTTTTGTCGTGCCGCCGCCACCTTCGAAGGATCGATCCCGGCCAGAACGATGCCCGAATGGTCGCCGCCATCACCAAGCACCTCTCCCCAGGGATCGACAATCAACGCATGGCCGAAGGTCTGTCGCCGCCCATGGCTTCCGCATTGGGCGGGCGCAAAAATATAGGCCCCGTTTTCGATTGCCCGGGAACGAAGCAATGCGTGCCAATGGGCCTTGCCGGTGACGCGCGTAAAGGCGGAGGGGACGGCAAAATAACTTGCGCCAGCCTTGGCAAGGGCCCGGTAAAGATGTGGAAAGCGCAGGTCATAGCAAATGGTCAGCCCGACATCACCCCAGGGGGTTTTGGCCAGCACGGCCCGATCTCCGGAACGGTAACTATCTGATTCTTTGTAGGATTCGCCATTTTCAAGATCGGCGTCGAACATGTGGATCTTGTCATAACGCGCGACGATTTGGCCCGTACCATCGAGAAGAAACGAACGGTTCGCCACATCGCCTTCGTCCAATTGAACGGCAAGCGAGCCTACCAGCAACCAGGCATTCGTCTCTTTCGCCAGACTGCAAAAATGCGCGAGGGCCGGATGAGTTTCTTCTGGCTTCGCATGGGCAATCAGCCCTTTTCGCCCAGCGTCCATCATGGCGACATTTTCCGGAAGCAGGATGAAATCCGCGCCCTTTTCCCGCGCCTTTAAAACAAGGATCGAGGCGGCGGCAAGATTGGGCGCAAGGCTCGAACCCGCGTTCGTCTGGATACAGGCAACAACGAAAGGCTTTGTCATCAAGCAATCTCCAAAGGCACAGCCGACCGCATGCCAAATCTACCTGATCACACGGGCAAGCGTCAGCACATCGACCCCGACCGCGCCCGCATCAAGCAGGGCTTCCGCGCAAGCCTCCATCGTCGCCCCGGTGGTCAGAACGTCATCGATCAGAAGCACCTGCCGTCCGGCAAGCACCGCTTCGCGACCGGGACGCAAGGCGAAGGCGCCTTGCACATTGCGCCGCCGCGCGGCGGGATTGAGCCTGCCTTGCGAAGGCGTGCGGCGCAACCGCACAAGCAAATCGGCGGCAATGGGAACGCCGCTAAGGCGCGACAGCGAACGAGCCATTAAAACCGATTGATTGAAACGCCGCTGGAAAAGACGTGTCCAGTGAAGCGGCACCGGCACCAGCAAATCCGCGTCCAAAAGAAGCTCCCGACCCGCGCGCGCAAGCCAGCGACCAAAGGCCGGCGCACCATGCACCCGATCCCCGTGTTTGAACCCAAGCACCAGATCCCGCGCCGGCGACGCATAACGCATCACGGCCCGGCCCCTGCCATAGACCGGGCGGCGATCAAGGCAGGCTGCGCAAATCGCCGCTTCGCCAGGGTCGAATTCAAAGGGATAGCCGCAAATATCGCAAAAAGGCTTCGCCAGAAAATTTATTTCCTCCCAACAGGACGCGCAAAGGGTGCCTTGCTGACCAATCGTCACCCCACAGGCCAGGCATTGTGGCGGCAAAAGAAAGTCAAGCACCCGATCGCCGAAACGACGCAAGCCGACACGCTGTTCGAGACTGTCCATCAGAAGAAAGCCTGACTGCCAACGAAGGAATTTGTCAATCTTTCTCCGCGACCTCCCTTTCTCCGCGACCTCCCCTTCTCCGCGACCGCCAAGGCTTCCGCTTCGCCTGTACGGGCGCGCGTGCCATAATTTTGCCATGCCAAATGAAATGTCCGATGCAAGAAGCCTGTTTGATCGCGGTCTGGTTCAACAACACCGGGAACGGGCCGCCAAAGATTTCGACAGCTACGATTTTCTGTTTCGCGAGGTCGCAGAACGGCTTGCCGATCGCCTGGACGACGTGCTTCGTGACTTTCCCGATGTTCTTGACCTTGGCTGTCACGCGGGCCATCTCGCCCGCCACGTCCAAAAACGGCGCGGTGTGCAACAGGTGGTCGCGTGCGATCTTTCGCCGGCAATGGTGGCACGCGCGGCGGCCCAGGACGACAAATCCCGCTTCCTTGTCGCAGATGAAGAAGGCCTGCCCTTTGGCGAGCGGCGTTTCGACCTTGTGCTGAGCTGCCTCAACCTCCATTGGACAAACGACCTGCCGGGGGCGCTTATCCAAATTCGTCGCTGTCTGAAACCGGGCGGCCTTTTCCTGGGCGCGATGTTTGGCGGCGAAACCCTGAAAGAACTGTACCAGGCCTTTCTCGTTTCAGAATCGGAAGGCGGTGGCGGCATCAGCCCACGAATCTCTCCCTTCACGGAAGTCCGCGACGCGGGCCAGCTTCTGCAACGCGCAGGCTTCATCGAACCTGTCTCCGACAGCGACACGTTGACCGTGACCTATCCAAACAGCCGCCGCCTGCTAACAGATCTGCGCGGCATGGGCGAAACGAACGCCCTTCACGCACGAAGGCGAAACTTTACCCCGCGTGGGACGCTTGCGCGCATGACGAAGCTTTACGAAGACCGCTTTCGCAATGAAGAGGGCCGCCTGCCGGCAACGTTTCAAATTGTCTATTTGACTGGATGGATCGCGAACACGCCCAAGGACGTGACTTAAACCACGTGACTTAAACCACGTGACTTAAACCACGGGGCTTTCGCCAACCAGTTCGGCAATCTCTCCCAGGATCGCCGAGAAGTCATAATCTTTTGGCGTATAGACGCGCGCGACCCCCATGTCTTTCATCTGTTTCGCGTCTTCTGGCGGAATGATCCCGCCAACGATGAGCGGCACGTCCGCAATGCCTGCCTCTCGCATCTGTTCAAGAACGCTTTCCACCAGCGCCAGATGCGAACCGGAAAGAATGGAAAGCCCAATGACATGCACGCCCTCTTCAACCGCCGCGACGACAATCTGGGCAGGCGTCAGGCGGATGCCCTCGTAAATGACCTCCATGCCGGCATCCCGCGCCCGAAGCGCTAATTGCTCCGCCCCGCTTGAATGGCCGTCGAGGCCCGGCTTGCCAACAAGGAATTTGATCCGCTGGCCGAGCTTCTTTGAAACCGCCTCCACCCGCTCCCGAACCACCTGAAAGTCAGCCGGTTTGCGAATGACGCTGACGGCCCCCTGAACGCCCGTTGGCGCACGATATTCGCCGAAAACCTCGCGAAGCAGACCACCCCATTCGCCCGTCGTTACACCGGCATGGGCGCACGCAATCGAAGGGATCATGATATTCTGCCCCTCCTCCGCAGCGCTGCGAAGTTCCCCTAACGCCGCCGCAACGGCCCCATCGTCGCGGGCGTCCCGCCATGCGCGCAAGCGCGCAATCTGCGCTTCCTCGGCCTTTGAATCCGGCGTCAGATAGCCACCATCCCCGCCTGCCATGAGAGGCGATGGCGAGGCCTCTTCATACCGATTAACCCCCACGACCACGCGTTCCCCAGACTCGATTGCCGCAATCCGCCGGTTGTTCGATTCAACCATGCGCTGCTTCATGTAACCGGCTTCAATGCCGGCCAGAACCCCGCCAAGCTCTTCGATCTTGCCGAATTCCTCACGCGCCGCCGTTTTCAATTCCTCGACCTTCCTGTCGATGACAGGCGAGCCGTTGAAAATATCCTCATATTCCAGAAGGTCTGTCTCGTAAGCCATGATCTGTTGCAGGCGCAGGCTCCATTGCTGATCCCAGGGGCGCGGCAGGCCCAGCGCCTCGTTCCAGGCCGGCAGTTGCACGGCGCGCGCGCGCGCGTCCTTCGAAAGGACAACGGCAAGCATTTCCAGAAGAATGCGATAGACGTTGTTTTCGGGCTGCTGTTCGGTCAAGCCCAGCGAATTGACCTGGACGCCATAACGAAAACGCCGAAATTTCGGATCCTCCACGCCATAGCGCTCGCGCGTGATTTCGTCCCAAAGATCAACGAAGGCGCGCATCTTGCACATTTCGGTAATAAAGCGGATGCCGGCGTTCACGAAAAAACTGATGCGGCCAACAACTTTTGGGAAATCCGCTGCCGGCACCTGACCTGAATCGCGCACCGCATCAAGCACGGCGCAGGCCGTCGCAAGTGCAAAGGCAAGCTCCTGCACCGGCGTCGCCCCCGCTTCCTGCAAATGGTATGAGCAGACATTGACCGGGTTCCATTTCGGAATTTCCCGATAGGTAAAACTGATCACGTCCGACGTAAGTTTTATGCTTGGGCCAGGCGGAAAAATATATGTGCCGCGCGATAAATATTCTTTGACGAGGTCGTTCTGGACGGTGCCGCTCAACGTGCTGCGGTCATGACCCTGTTTCTCGGCAGCAGCGATATAAAGCGCCAGCAGCCAGGGTGCCGTGGCATTGATCGTCATCGAGGTGTTCATACGATCCAGAGGGATGTCCTCAAAAAGGGTCTCCATGTCCCCCAAATGAGAGATCGGAACGCCGACCTTGCCAACCTCGCCGCGGGCAAGCTCGTGATCCGAATCATAGCCGGTCTGTGTCGGCAGATCGAAGGCGATGGAAAGGCCCGTCTGGCCACGCGCCAGGTTCGTCCGGTAAAGCGCGTTCGAAGCCGCCGCCGAGCTGTGGCCGGAATAGGTCCGAAAAAGCCACGGCCTGCCCCGGTTGGCGGACGCAGTATCCTCGGCCCCCTGCTTTGAAGACCTCTGTTTTGACGATTGTTTTTCAGTTTTGGTCATGGCTGCCCGATGCTAAGGGTTTTGCGACCGCGTCACAAAATGATTGTTGTCTTTCAAAATCCGCCAAAAATTGAGGTTTATTATTTCGCAAACCACCTAAGTTATGAAATAAACTAATATCTTTTGCGTTGCAAAATTTTTTTGTGCAGTGCTAGATATAACCCCTTTCAAGAACAATCCACCTTGCCCAGGGGCACTCAAAGGACGGAGACGAAAAAACGATGACCAAATCGGCCGAGGCGACCGCGTTGAATGCCCACGCGGAGAAGAAAGACCTTTACGACATCGGTGAAATTCCGCCTCTCGGCCACGTCCCGAAAAACATGCATGGCTGGGCCATTCGACGCGAGCGGCATGGTGAACCGGAAAAGGCTATGCAGGTCGAGGTTCTTCCGACGCCTGAAATCGACTCCCACGAAGTGCTGGTTCTGGTCATGGCGGCCGGCGTCAATTTCAATGGCATCTGGGCGGCGCTTGGCACACCGGTGTCGCCCTTCGACATCCACAAGGCTGATTTTCACGTTGCCGGATCGGATGCGTCCGGCATCGTCTGGGCCGTTGGCAACAAGGTGACAACCTGGAAGGTGGGCGACGAAGTCGTTGTCCATTGCAACCAGAATGACGGCGACGATGAGGAATGCAACGGCGGTGATCCAATGCTTTCCGCGTCCCAGCGGATATGGGGTTACGAAACGCCGGATGGTTCTTTCGCGCAATTTGCACGGGTCCAGGCACAACAATTGATGCCGCGCCCACAGCATTTAACCTGGGAAGAAAGCAGCTGCTACACGCTGACACTGGCGACGGCCTATCGCATGCTGTTTGGGCATCGGCCGCATATTCTGCGCCCCGGCCACAACGTCCTGGTATGGGGCGCTTCCGGGGGCCTTGGCTCAATGGCTGTCCAGCTTATCGCAACAACGGGGGCCAATGCCATCGGCGTCGTTTCCGATGATAACAAGATTGATTTTGTAAAATCCCTGGGCGCGAAAGGTGTCATCAATCGCAAGAATTTCGATTGCTGGGGCCAGCTTCCAGACGTTGATGACACAGAAGCCTATGGCGCCTATATGAAAAAATGCCGCAAATTCGGGCGCGCCGTCTGGGACATTACCGGAAAGGGCGTGGACGTCGATTCCGTTTTCGAACATCCGGGCGAACAGACCTTCCCCGTTTCCTGCCTTCTCGTAAAACGGGGCGGCATGGTCGTTTTCTGCGCCGGCACAACCGGGTTCAACCTTACATTCGACGCGCGTTTCGTGTGGATGCGCCAAAAGCGGATCCAGGGCAGCCATTTTGCCCATCTGAAACAGGCAAGCCAGGCAAACCGGCTGGTTATCGAACGGCGAATTGACCCCTGCATGTCCGAGGTTTTTGCCTGGAAGGATATCGCGCGCGCCCATACCAAAATGTGGAAAAACCACCACAAACCAGGCAATATGGCGGTTCTGGTTCAGGCGAAGCGTCCCGGACTGCGCACCTTCGAAGACGCCATAGAGGCCTAGAGAGGCCTAGGCGCGTTTCAACTTCGCCCGACCACCGTTCCATCCGCTCACAACGCGAACCATCGCAGCGAGCCTTGTTCTACGAAAAAATAGACTGGACAGGATCATGGGTAACCTAGCCGCCGATAAAACCGTCCCCCTTCCAAATCTTCTGGAATGCGCGACGGCAGCCCTTGGGGCCGCAGACCGGCTTGTCGAAAGCGCGAAGGCCGCCGTCACCGCCCTGGTTGTCAAAGACGGCCGGACCAATGGCGCCCTTCTCGATCGCCACCAATTCGCCGCGCACGGATTTGCCTGGTTTGCAACCTATGTGGAAGCCCTTCGCCAACTGCTTGGCTGGGCCAAACGCCTGGAAGAAGAGGGGAAATTCAGCGAGGGTGAAGCGCTTATCCTTGAAATTGCGTTTGCGGAATATCTTGCACAAATGATTGGCGGCATCCCGATGAGCCAGGTCGAGATTGTGCGTCCAAGTGATCTTGGCATTTCCCAAAGCGCCCAAATGGCTTTTGCTTCTGAAGCAGCGGTGACGACCCTTGCCTTTGGCAACCGGGGAAATGCGGCCCGCCTGCGGCTGGCGGAGCTTTTAAAGGACAGCCTGGAAACCGGAAATTTCTGCGAGCTTGGTCTTGCCGATGAAACGCTGGAAATGATTCGCGAACAGTTTCAACGCTTTTCCGACGAACAAATCATCCCCCATGCCCATGAATGGCATCTCAAAGACGAACTTATTCCAATCGAAATCCTTCAACAGATGAGCGAGCTTGGCGTCTTTGGGCTGACGATTCCTGAGGAATTCGGCGGGCTTGGATTAAGCAAGCTCACGATGTGCGTCGTTACAGAAGAGCTTAGCCGTGGCTATATTGGCGTTGGCTCGCTCGGCACCCGATCCGAAATTGCCGGCGAACTTATCCGCAACCACGGCACGCAATCCCAAAAAGAACGCTTTCTCCCCGGCATTGCGAGCGGTGAAATTCTGCCCACCGCCGTCTTTACGGAACCGAATATTGGATCGGATTTAGCGAGTTTGCGAACGCGCGCCGTACAGGAAGACGGAGCCACGTCTTACCGCATCATCGGGAACAAAACCTGGATTACCCACGCGGCTCGCGCAGATATCATGACGCTGCTTGTCCGCACCAATCCAGAGGAAAAAGGCTACAAGGGTTTGAGCATGTTCCTCGCGGAAAAGCCGCGCGGCACGGAAGCCAATCCCTTCCCTGCCAAAGGCATGTCCGGTGGCGAGATCAAGGTGCTTGGCTATCGGGGAATGAAAGAATACGAGATCGCCTTCGATAATTTCGAGGTGGCGGCGGAAAATTTGCTCGGCGAGAAGGAAGGCGAAGGCTTCAAGCAATTGATGGCCACCTTCGAGAGCGCGCGCGTTCAAACGGCGGCGCGCGCCATCGGCGTGGCCCAGAACGCGATGGAGCTTGGCCTGCGCTATGGCCTGGACCGCATCCAGTTTGGCCGACCCATCTACGAATTTCCACGGGTCGCAGGAAAGATTGCATCCATGGCGGCAGAGATCATGCTGGCGCGGCAACTCTGCTATTTTGCCGCCCGCGAGAAGGACGCGGACCGGCGCTGTGATGTCGAGGCCGGCATGGCAAAACTGCTGGCGGCCCGGGTTGCGTGGGCAGCGGCCGACAACGCGCTTCAGATCCACGGCGGCAATGGCTATGCCCAGGAATACCCGATCAGCCGCGTCCTTTGCGATGCGCGCATTCTCAATATCTTCGAAGGGGCCGGGGAAATTCAGGCCCAGGTAATTACCCGGGGCCTGCTGGCAAAGCGGAACTGACAACCCAGCCATTGACAAAATCCAAAAAGGGGAATAAAGTCCTATTTGTCCCTGGAGGACATGCGCCCACGGCAAAGCCGGCGGGCGTTTTTTTTGTCTAAATTTCCTCTTCTTGCCAGTTCAGGAGCCTCTCATGACAACGCTTCTTCCCCGCGACGCCGACAACATTCCAATCCAGGCCCTGCGCCTTAAGGCTGGAAACGCCCATAGCATCAGCGTCACAGCAAGCAGTGCCAGAAATGCAACCGCCTTCGATGCAGCCACCTGCACGATCGCCGTTTATGCGACGGGCCCGTGTTTTATCCGCAACGGCAATTCGACCGTAACAGCGGCAGCGACGGATCACTACCTGCCCGGCGGCACCTATCTCTACCTCTCCATGGGCCAGGGAAAGGCCGGCCGCGACACCCATATTGCAGCCATCCGTGCCAGCGCGGACGTGACGCTCTACATCTCGGAGTTGGAGTAATGCTTGGAGCCCCGGGGACGCTCCCGGTCGGGGCGGCGACCTTTTCTCCGGCAAGCATCCCCGGCCTTAAACTTTGGCTGGCGGGGAACCGCTCACCGTTCACACTGAATTCCGGCAAGGTTTCCCAGTGGAACGACATCTCCGGTAACGCCAACCACGCCGCCCAGGCCACGGCGACGAAACAGCCCGCCTATGCGGCCTCCGGTGTAAACGGCCTT
>NVWO01000022.1 GCA_002746255.1 Rhodospirillaceae bacterium
GTCGTTCCAACACATAGTCTTCGGGTGTGTTTTCGCTCATCCGGCGACTGGACAACAGCGGCAACAGACCGAGCGTGGCAATTTCGAACATGCTTTCGATTTGTTCGGAACTGCGAAAACCGGTGTCCAGTCGCTCCATGACAAAGGCCACGCCGATGCCCATGAAAATGGAAATCACAAATGCGACAATAAAAACAAGCTGCATATTCGGGAAGGCGGGCGTTATCGGAATGTCGGCACGCGAGATGATGCGCGCGTCCGGCTGCTGAATACCTTCTTGTCCGGTGGTTTCTTTAAGCCGTGACAAAAATGTATCAAACAATATGCGGTTCGAATCCGCCTCACGCTCCAGAACGCGCAAACGGACTGCCGCACTATTCGCACCTGCAGCCTCTACCTTCAACTCGTTAAGATTTCTGCCAAGGGCCTTCTCCCGCGCGAATGAGATTCAACCTCATTGCGAAGGCCCCCGACGATTTTATTGACCTCCATTGCAATCTTCGCCCGCAAATCCTTGGTCTCTGCGCGAACATTGATCATACGCGGATGACGCACCCCATATTCACTTGCCAGCTCGGCTGCCCGGCGTTGCACTTCTGCTTCCTGCTCGCGCAGCCTCTGAATTAAGGGAGAGGAAAGCACTTCAGACGCCGACTCGACGCCTCCAGGCAAGCCAACAAGCGTTTCGACCTGCTGAAGCCGTGCCTCCGATTCGGCACGATGCGCGCGGGCAAGAATAAGTTGCGTATTAATCTCGGATATCTGCTGCGAGGTAACCGTCATGTCCGTGCCGCGGACGAGGCCCGTTTTCTCACGAAAATATTCAACAGCGCGTTCCGATGCCTCCACTGTTTTGCGTAAATCCGCGACACGTTCGTTCAACCATGCGGTCCCACGCCTTGTCGCCTCGAACTTTGCCTCCAGCTGCTCGAACAGATAGAGATCGGCATAGACATTCACAATCTGCGCCGCTTTTTTCGGGGTTTTCGTCGTAAGCGTTATATTGATGACACGAGAGAGACGTTCTCGTGTCACGCTCAGGTGATCCAACAGGGCATCCACAACGCCCATTCGCTCGCGTGTGAAGCGTTCTTCCTCATCAAGGGCGTCGTTTAACGTTCCAAAGACAGAGTCCATCCATGTCTGCAACAGGCCGGGCGCGGTCAAGGACGGATTGAATTCAGCGTCTCGCATTAACCCAAGCTTATCGATCACTTTATGGGCCATGCTTCGAGACGCAATCACCTGAATTTCGTTTTGAACGGTTTCACTGTCCATGCCAAGGCCCGACATGAACCCCTCAACATCAACGACGCGAGAGCGTTGGCTGTCGATCATGACTTTTACGGTTGCGGAATAGCGGGGTGTGATCTGGAAGGCGACAAGCGTCGCCAGAAGCGTGACGAGCACAATCGTAGAAAGAATCTCCAGCTTCCGCCGCCATAACTGGCGCCCAAGCTCGACGAGTTCCGGCTTCTCCAGAGGGCTTCGAATGGTGCCGCCCGTCGCACTGGCACGGGGCTGCGGCTGGCCGGTCACGTTGTTCTTCCTGGGTGTGGAATTATTCATAGACCCTTGCTCAACCCCCAGGCTTAAAAGAAGCGCTCAGGGATCTTGATGATGTCACCCGGAAACACGGTCGTCTCCTCGCGCGCGGGCCCTTCTTTTTTTCCTTCCGGTCCGGTCCGGATGATCAGCATATTGTCCTCGCGCGCACGGTAAGTATAGCCGCCAGCCAATGCCACCGCCTGCATAACCGTCATTCCGTTTACGTAGGGGTAACTTCCAGGCTCCTTTACCTCGCCAAGAATATAGAACGGTCGATAGTTCATGACCTGGACACTGACGCGTGGATCAAGCAGATAATCCGGTCGAAGCGTATCGCGGATGGCCGCCTCGGCATCCCCAATCGCAAGCCCACCTAACAAGATATTCCCAACCAGCGGAAACGACACGTTGCCCCCGCCATCGATGTCGAATTCCCCGGAAAGATCTTTATGCCCAAAGACGGTTACGTAAATTTTGTCCCCGCTGCCCAACCTATATTGCAACTCCGCTTCCGTCCCGCCAAAAACGACTGTCGAAAACAGCGTCGCAGCAACAGCAAACAAGACCGCCACAAAACGAGCTCGAAGCAAAGCCGCGTTTTTCATGAAAACCTTCCGCTGCTAACTATTATCTGGGTTGGACTTTTTCAGGACAGAGAGCTTAAGGCATCTACCGCGCCGTTTGCCCACTATAACTGGACCCGGCCACGAAGGATTATCCGGTTCTGCGTGAAGTCCGAACCCGCCGCGTCAGAACTCCGATTCTCAAGCTCATAGGTCAATCCGAGCCGGGCATAACGGCTCATCAGATATTCGCCCCCAAGCGAGAAATTCGTGTAATCGTCCGTTCGCCCAATTCCCTCATATTTCCAGGATGCGAAGCGAATCGCGCCGTGCAGCAGAAAATTACGACGTAACTCATGATCAATATTGACGCCGACGGTCGTACTAAAATAACCGGACGCGCTACCTATGGTCGTTTCCTCGATCGACCGGGTGACGAAAGGATTGATCGTGGTTAACGTGGTCGGATTCCAAAAAATCGAGCCGCCGATCACCAACCCATCTATTTTTTTCAAGGCGGCGTCGTCATATTTTTGCTGGGTATAACCGATATAGACGTCGCCAAAGGTTATGCCGCCAAAGTCGATGGCAGTCCCCACGACGGCTTCAAAGCCGTCCGAATCGCGGTTGAACCCGTTGTCATCCAGATTGGCGTCGTAGTCCCGCTGGTTATAGGTGAACCGGACAAAGGCTTCGTATTTATCCGGAACAATCATATAGCCAAGACGGGATCCAACTGAAAATTCGTCCCGGTCGCGGTCATCGTTGTTAACGGTGCTGCCAGATGACGTGCGAACGTCGTCATAATCGAGCTGACTTGCCTTGAACAAGGGCTCAATCGACACCCGATTGAAGCGGTGTAAAAAGCTGCCGCCAAACTCCATGCGCGTATATTCGCCCGGTTCAACCCCGTTCGCATCATCCGGCGAACCGCGATCCTCATGATTTTGAGAGAAGCCAGCATCAACCTGAAAATAAGTGTCCCGCCGAATATCAACACGCCCATCGGCAGAAAAATTATAGTCGGTGTAATTCTCATCGTCATTGTCGGCATAAAAAGCCGTCTCCGCACCCGCCAAAAAATTAAGCGCATGACGACTCCATTGCGAATTGACGGAAAGAGCCGGCTTTAACGATAAAATATAGTCATCGACCGTCCCATTATCGGCCTTGAAAATATTGTCGTCGAAGGCCTCTTCCAGATCCAGGGTCGGGAAAAGCATAAAGCCGCTCGCACGCATGCCCTTCGCATCCAGTTCCGGTCGCGCGCGATCCTGAACCGTTTCGCCGGAAGACAAATATTGTGCAGAGGCTTCCCCCAGACCAAATGAGAAGACAAGCCCAAAGGCCAACGCCGCCGACATGGGCAAACGCATGGGCAAACGCACCGAACGAAGGCAGCGGGAAAACGAACAAAATGCGGTCGGCGTTTTCCATTTCCAAATTGGTTTTTCCAAAATCAACCCTGCCCTCGTTTTTGTTTTTTATAAGCCTAAAGTTGCGGGTTCGTCGCCACGGTTTGGGCGGGGTTCTCCGCCGTATCCTCACCCGATGCAAGCAGATCGTCCCCACCTGCACCGCCATCTCCGCCACCCGTGCCACCTGCCGGCTGAACGTTCGCCAATTGCTGGACCGAAGCCGTCTTTGTCGCGGATGGAATCTGCGGATCGTTGCCCACATCGGCGACAACCTGGGCAAAATTCACACCCGATGTGTTTTGCACCGCGCTGAGAATCTGATTCGCCGCATTCGGCGCGCCGCGTAAACCACCGGTGGCGATCGCACCGCCACGACTGGGCGCCAGGGAGGTTGCCAGGCCGGTGAGGGCTGCAGCAAACGCATTGTTGGTGCCTGCACTCGTGCTGACGATGCTCTCAATGGCATTGCTAAGATCAGCATCGCTGCCCAATGCGAGCGCTGCCGTGATCTGGGCCGCCAAACCTACTGGAATCACCTGCATGCTGCCGTCTGGCAACGTAACCGAGTAACTTCCATCCGGATTCAACTGATAATTTGCAGTCGTCGCATCGGCCGCCTGCGCCGTCGCCGCATCGGCCAACAGAAATGGCACGACAAAAAGGGCGGCGAAAAACGCTTTGTTCAGTGTCTTCATGACGTGGATCGTCTTCATGACATTCTCCCTTTTGGGCCTATACCCAACTGGACTCATCCCTGCAAAAAACACCCCCGCACCCAAAATTTCAATGACTGCGAGCGAACATCTCTCCTAACCTATTCAGAAATTTAGCTTAAATTCAAGTAAATTGCCACAGACACAGAATAAGCTCTCCCTATCGGACGGAACAGCCAAAGGCCACGGAACCGGGGCATTTCCGCCACAGCCATTTACAGGCTTAATTTTGCTGAAAAAGCTATGGACCCGGTTTTGTGGGAAAAATGGTGGAGCCGAGGAGGATCGAACTCCTGACCTTCGCATTGCGAACGCGACGCTCTCCCAGCTGAGCTACGGCCCCAAAGAGGCGGGAGTGTGTCCTTTGCCCCTGCCTGCTGTCAACGCTTTCCAGCCAAAACATCCGGCGGGGGAACCCTGGCTGAAATCCCTGCCAATTTCTTAAAAAACCGGTGCCATCCGGGCGCGGCGCAAGGCAACTGGCATGGCTTGCGCAGGGTGGGTCCGAAGGGTAGGGTTCGCGGGCACCATTGCTTCTCCATTTTTTTAAGGCGACCCATTTGCCGATGTATTCCATACTTCTCCTTCTCGATTCCGTCATCACCATCTACATCTGGTTTCTGATTGGTTCGGTGATCCTGAGCTGGCTGGTTTCCTTTAACGTGGTCAATACCAGCAACCGGTTCGTTTCCATGGTCGGTGAATTTCTTTACCGCATTACCGAACCTGTCCTTCGTCCCATCCGGCACTTTCTGCCTTCGCTTGGCGGCATCGACGTCTCGCCGGTGGTTTTAATTCTGGTTCTGGTGTTCCTCCGAAATCTGCTCTTCGAATACCTTGGCTAAGGGCCACCCCTTTTCAGAGCGCGCGGGCGTAACCGGCGTAACCTATGTCGCCGTGCATGTCACACCAAAGGCAAGCCGCACCCGGATCGAGGGCCTGCGCACAGATGCAAAAGGCGAAACTGCCCTAAAAATCGCGGTGACGGCGGCCCCCGATCAGGGCAAAGCGAACGCGGCTATGTGCCGCCTTCTGGCCCGGGAATGGGGCTTGGCAAAGCGACAGATCACCATCGTGCAGGGCGCGAAGGCCCGTCGCAAGCTGTTGCGGCTTTCGGACAATCGCAACGCCCTTGCGCAGCGCCTTGAAGCGTGGCTAAAAACCCATCATGGCTGAAGCAACGATCATCAACGGCAAGGCCTTTGCCGCAAAGTTGCGCGCCGACATCGGGCGCAAGGTAGACGCGCTGAAAAAAAGCGGCGGGCCAACACCCGGCCTCGCTGTCGTTCTTGTCGGCGAAGACCCTGCCAGCCAGATTTACACCCGCAACAAAGCAAAGCAGACGCTCGAAGCCGGCATGGCATCCTTCAAGCACGCCTTGGCCGCTGACACCAGCCAGGCGGATTTACTGGCGCTGGTGGACCGGCTCAACCGCGACCCGGCCGTCCACGGCATCCTCGTGCAATTGCCGCTGCCCCCCCAAATTGACGCGAACGCCGTCCTTGATGCCATCGACCCGGAAAAAGACGTCGATGGCTTTCACACCGTGAACATTGGCCGCCTGGTAACCGGGGGGGTCGGCATGGTTCCGTGCACGCCCCTTGGCTGTCTCATGATGCTGAAAGACACCCTTGGCGATCTGAAGGGCAAACGGGCGCTTGTGCTTGGGCGCTCGAACATCGTCGGCAAGCCGATCGCCTTTCTTCTCCTGCGCGAACATTGCACGGTGACCATTGCGCATTCGCGGACCCTTGACCTGGCCGACGAATGCCGCCGCGCCGATATCCTGATCGCCGCCATCGGCCAGCCGCAGATGGTGCGCGGCGACTGGATCAAGAAAGGCGCCACCGTCATCGATGTTGGCATCAACCGCATTGCCGGCGAGGAAGGAAAAACAAAACTCGTCGGGGACGTTGCTTTCAACGAAGCCGTCACCGTCGCCGGCGCCATCACGCCGGTGCCAGGCGGCGTGGGGCCAATGACAATTGCCTGCCTGTTGCAGAACACCTTTACCGCCGCCTGCCGGCAGAGCGGGCGCGACCCGGAGATTTTTTAGGAGACAGCCGATGACCGCCTTGACCCTCGCCGCCCTGTTTTTTGTTGCCAGCCACGTTCTTCTTTCCAGCACGCCTCTGCGCGGACGCCTTGTCCGGCTTTTCGGAAAAACGGGCTTCCTTACGATTTACGCGCTCGTCTCGGTCCTTTCCCTCGGCTGGCTGATTGTCACCTTCTTCGACGCGCCGCGCGACGTCTTCTGGGAAGACCCCCTTTGGACGCGCGGGGTGCTGATGCTGGCCATGCCGATTGTCAGCGTTCTTCTCGTCACCGGCATGACCGCGAAAAACCCGACGATGGCGGTGGTCGGCAGACTTCTGAAAGCCGACGAAATTCCCGGCATCTTTCGGGTGACGCGCCACCCGGTCATGTGGGCCCTGGCAATCTGGTCGGGCGGACACATGCTGGCAAATGGGGACTCTGCCTCGCTGATTTTCTTCGGCGCGTTCCTGACGCTTTCTTTCGCCGGGCCCTTCCTGATCGAACGCAAGAAGCGCGCGGAAGAGGGAAGCGCCTGGGAATCTTTCGCCGAGCAAAGCTCGATCCTCCCCTTCGCGGCAATTATCCAGGGCCGCACGAACGTAACCCTGGCCGAGATTGGCTGGGGGAAAATTCTATCCGGGCTGTTGCTTTACGCGGCCCTTATGCTTAGCCATCAATGGCTTTCCGGCGTGGCGTTGGTGCAATTTTCGTAGGCGGCAGCCTAGTTCCGCTTTGCCGCCGCCAGGCGAAGGCGTAGCGCATTTAGCTTGATGAACCCTTCCGCATCACGCTGATCGTACACATCGTCCGCCTCAAACGTCGCAATTTCGGGATCGTACAGGCTCAGCGGCGACTTTCTGCCGACGACGCTTGCCGAACCCTTGTAAAGTTTCAGACGCACATCACCGGTGACGTTCTTCTGGCTTTCGTCAATCAGGGCCTGAATCATTTCGCGTTCGGGCGAGAACCAAAAGCCGTTATAGACAAGCTCGGCATAGCGCGGCATCAGTTCGTCCTTCAAGTGGGATGCGCCCCGATCAAGAGTCAGGCTTTCCATTGCCCGATGCGCGGCAATCAAAATCGTGCCGCCCGGCGTCTCGTAAACACCCCGCGACTTCATGCCAACGAAACGGTTTTCAACAATGTCGATCCGTCCGATTCCATGAGCGCCAGCAAGGACGTTTAGCCGTTCCAGCAACGCCGCCGGGCTGAATGCTTCGCCATCGACGGCAACAGGATCGCCGGCCATAAAGGCAATTTCGACATAAACGGGTTTGTCCGGCGCGACCTCTGGTGCAACCGTGCGCGTGAACATGCTTTCCTCGGCTTCAACCCAGGGATCTTCCAGCACCTTTCCTTCGTAGGAAATGTGCAGCAAATTCGCATCCATTGAATAGGGCGGCTCGCCTTTCTTGTCCGTCTGAACGGCAATGCCGTGACCTTCCGCATATTCAACAAGTTTCGTCCGGGAATCCAAATCCCATTCCCGCCAGGGCGCGATGACCTGGATGTCCGGGTTGAGCGCGTAATAAGCCAACTCAAACCGCACCTGGTCGTTGCCCTTGCCCGTTGCCCCATGGACGACGGCATCGGCCCCTGTCCTGGCGGCAATCGCGATCTGGCGCTTGGCGATCAGAGGCCGGGCGATCGACGTGCCAAGCAGGTAGACGCCTTCATAAAGCGCGTTCGCCCGGAACATCGGAAACACATAGTCGCGAACAAATTCTTCCCGCAAATCCTCGATAAAAATTTCCTGAACACCCGCAGCTTCCGCTTTTGCCTTCGCTTCGGCAAGCTCGTCTCCCTGGCCCAGATCCGCCGTAAACGTCACAACCTCGCAACCGTAATTCTCTTTCAGCCAGTGCAGGATGACGGCGGTATCCAAGCCGCCGGAATAAGCAAGAACCGCCTTTTTTATCTTCCTAGTCATCGCGCATGTCCCTTTCCCGAACGTCGGCCTGAATCTTGTTTCTGCCCTTGGGCTTCCGCTGGCTTTCCGATTTTAACTGGCCGCAAGCGGCCGAGATATCCTGCCCCCTGGGGGTGCGCACCGGCGAAGCATAGCCCGCCCGGTTTACGACGTCTGCAAAGGCCGCAATGGCCTCAGCGTCGGCACATTCATACGCCACCCCCGGCCATGAATTGAAGGGAATTAAATTGACCTTGGCCGGAATGCCCTCAATTAATTTGACCAGGCGATGCGCGTCGGCAAGTGAATCATTTACCCCCTTCAGCATGGCATATTCAAACGTAATGCGCCGCGAATTTGCCGCTCGTGGATACGAACGGCACGCCGCCAGCAGTTCCGCCAACGGGTATTTCCGGTTCAGCGGCACAAGCTCGTCGCGCACCGCATCCGTCGTGGCGTGAAGGGAAATCGCGAGGTTTACATCCAGATCCAAGCCAACGCGTTCAATCATCGGCACGACACCGGCCGTAGACAGCGTAATTCGCCGCTTCGACAACGCAATCCCTTCCGGGTCCGTCAGGATGCGAATGGCCGTGGCGACGTTCTCATAATTGTACAGCGGTTCGCCCATCCCCATAAAGACGACGTTGGAAATGCGCCTTGCCTCTGTCGGCGCAGGCCATTCTTCAAAATGATCTCTGGCGAGCAACATCTGGCCGACAATTTCACCCGGCGAGAGGTTGCGGACCAGTTTCTGGGTGCCGGTGTGACAGAACCGGCAATTGAGCGTGCAGCCAATTTGAGACGAAATGCAAAGCGTGCCGCGACCCGTCTCCGGAATATGGACGGTTTCAATTTCGTCCCCGGAGCCAAGGGCAAGCAGCCATTTCCGCGTGCCATCCTTTGAGACCTGAAGCTGCTTGACCTCCGGTCGGCTTACCCGGTGCGTTTCGCCAAGCCGGGTCCGAAGGCCTTTGTTGAACGTCGTCATGTCGGAAAAGCGCGTCGCACCGCGATAATAGATCCAGTGCCAAAGCTGCTTGACCCGATAGGGCGTTTCACCAAGCGTGCTGAAAAGCTCCCCAAGTTCCTCGCGGCTTAAGCCCACAAAATCGACGCGTTCCGCCGCGCGCGATGGCGGCATTTCTGCCGCCGACCCGATTTCGATTTCACCTTCCATACTTACCTTCTATGCCCGTCGACTATCAGGACCCGTGTGCTGACGGCAAAAATTCTGAAAACGCAACGCATGCCTTCGAAAAACCAACCCTATTCAACGCCACAAGCGAGGCTGATAGCACGCCTTGAAGCCGTAAAGCCTGCAAGCGAATAGCTGTCCGTCGTTTTCGTGCCCCTTTTGGACGTGCCGACGACAACCATACGGCTTCCCTTCTGCATGGCGGCGACGAAAGCCTGATCCATGGCCGCATCCTGGGTCCAGGCCATATCGCCCTCGGTAAAGAGCCGGAACTGCATCTTGGCATCGATGGTGACGACCACCTCGGTCGCGCCCTTAAAGCTGTAGCCTGCCTGAAAGCTCACGACATCCTTGGTTTTCGTGGCCGGGCGATGGGTCACCAGAATAAAGACCTCGCCCCGGCGGGTGTAATCGCCTTTCTCCGTCACCGGCGAAGAGGCGATGTAGCAGACTTTCGCGCCGTCTTCCTTGTAGTAATACGCGTTCCAGTGCTTGAACCCGCCAAGGGATTTAATCGCGTCCGCCCAGGCCGCACCTGGTCCGACCACAGCTGACAAGGCCAGGCCTGAAAAAAGAAGGGCCGCTGTTAGAAAAAGGCCAGCGCGACCGCGCGCGCCATGCCACCGTGCCGTCTGCCCACTTCGAAGCGCATCAAGATTTCGCACCGCCTTGCTTCGCATTGCTTTTTTCGCCTCGCCTTTCTTCGTCGCGCCGCTTCGGGTATGAAAGCACCCTCGGCACCTTGTGCCGGAAGAAGCCGTGCATGTCATACGAGATCGGACCGGGAAAACCAAGATGCAAGCCATCCTTTGCCGGCAATGGGGCCCGCCAGAGGCCCTGCGCCTCGAAGAAATAGCGCCGCCGGCGTTGCCCCCTACGGGGGTGCGCATTCGCGTGGCGGCGGCGGGAGTAAATTTTGCCGATTTGCTGATGATCGCCGGCAAATATCAGAAAAAGCCTCCCTTCCCCTTCACGCCAGGCCTTGAGATTGCCGGCACCGTCGTGGAATGTGGCAAAGCTGTGCAGGGATTTTCCAAAGGCCAGCGAGTCATGGCCGTCGTCGGCCATGGCGGGTTTGCCGAAGAGGCGGTCGCCGAGGCCACCGCCGTTTTTCCGATTCCCGACCGGATGGATTTCACCGTTGCGGCTGGATTTCCCGTCGCCTACGGCACGTCCCACGGTGCGCTTGCCTGGCGGGCGGCGCTGCAACCGGGCGAAACGCTGTTGGTCCATGGCGCTGCGGGCGGCGTCGGCCTGACCGCCGTCGAAATCGGCAAGACGATGGGCGCGCGCGTCATCGCCACCGCCAGCACCGCAGAAAAGCTGGAGCTTGCCATCGCCCACGACGCCGATGACGGCATCAATTCGCGCACAGAAGACATTCGCACGCGCGTCAAGGAACTGACCGATGGCCGGGGGGCCGACGTCGTATACGACCCCGTTGGCGGCGCGATTTTCGACGCCTCTCTGCGCGCCACCGCCTGGGGCGGGCGCATCCTTGTGATCGGTTTTGCCAGCGGCGACGTGCCACAGATTCCAGCCAATGTGCTGCTTGTCAAAAACGTCACCGTTCACGGCTATGTCTGGGGAAGCTACGTCACACGCACCCCAGCGCGCGTGCAGGCCTCGTTCAAAACCCTGCTTTGCTGGTGGGAGGAAGGCCGACTGAAACCCCATATTTCAAAAACCCTGCCCCTGAAAGCAGCGGGTGAAGCCTTGAATTTACTGAAAACGCGGCGCGCAACCGGCAAGGTCGTTCTGGTTCCAAAGGCCGAATAGGGCGGCCCAAGGGCGGCGTTGACAGAGTTGCGCACGCGACCTATCAACATAAAGAACACGGGCAAACCCTACGCGAAGGAAAGAACGACGATGCCTTCGAAGGTCTATCCAGACGCGAAAGCGGCCCTCGACGGGCTTCTTTTCGACGACATGACGATCCTGGCCGGCGGCTTTGGCCTCTGCGGCATTCCGGAATCCCTGATCGTCGCGATCCGGGATTCGGGCGTGAAAGGGCTGACCGTCGTCAGCAACAATTGCGGGGTCGATGGTTTTGGCCTCGGCATCCTTCTGGAAACCCGCCAGATTCGCAAAATGGTTTCTTCCTATGTCGGCGAAAACAAACTGTTTGAGAAGCTGTACCTGAACGGCGAGCTGGAACTTGAATTTGCCCCCCAGGGCACCTTGGCCGAACGTATCCGCGCCGGCGGCGCTGGCATCCCTGCCTTTTTCACAAAAACCGGCTTTGGCACAATCATCGCCGAGGGCAAGGAAACGCGCGAATTCGACGGCGAAAATTATGTCATGGAAAGAGGCATTTTCGGCGATCTGGCCATCGTCAAAGCCTGGACAGGAGACAGCGAAGGCAATCTCCTCTACCGCAAGACGGCGCGCAATTTTAATCCGATGATGGCGACGGCAGCCACGGCCTGCGTTGCCGAAGTTGAACACCTTGTCACGCCATCTGAACTCGACCCGGACCAGATCCACACGCCCGGCATTTTCGTTCAGCGAATTCTGAAAGGCGCGCATTTCGAAAAACGGATCGAACGGCGAACGACGCGGTCCCGTCCGGAAACCACGGCTTAAAGGAGAAGACAGATGCCCTGGTCACGCGATGAAATGGCCCAACGCGCCGCGAAGGAACTCCAAGACGGCTATTACGTCAATCTTGGAATCGGCATGCCAACACTGGTGGCAAATTTCATTCCGAAAGACGTCATGGTCACCCTGCAAAGCGAGAACGGCATGCTTGGCATGGGCCCCTTCCCCTATGAGGGCGAGGAAGACCCGGACCTTATCAACGCCGGAAAACAGACGATCACGGAACTTGAAAGCAGCAGCTATTTCGACAGCGCGGCGTCCTTCGGCATGATTCGCGGCGGCCATATCGACCTTTCGATTCTAGGCGCCATGCAGGTTGCCGAGAACGGTGATCTGGCCAACTGGATGATCCCGGGCAAGATGGTGAAGGGCATGGGGGGCGCAATGGACCTTGTCGCCGGCGTAAAGAAAGTCGTCGTCATGATGGATCACAATGCCAAGGACGGCGCGCCGAAGCTGTTGAAGCGCTGCGCCCTGCCGCTGACAGGCGCGTATGTTGTCAACATGGTGATTACCAATCTTGGCGTCTTCCGCATTGAAAAAGACGGCATGACGCTTGCCGAGCTTGCGCCGGAAATTAGCGTCGAAGAAATCCGCAAGCGGACGGAAGCCTCTTTTACCCTTGCCGAAGGACTCTAGGCCGCGTCGACAAAAACGCGCCTAGCGCTTCTGGCCAAGCGGGGCCACCCGGAAAGGATGGACTTCGATTTCCTGCCAGACGCCGCCGGTCACGTAAGGGTCAGAGCCAAGCCAGGCATCCAGTTCCTCACGGGATGGAAATTCAACCATGCAGCAGGAACCAACCATCCGGCCTTCGTCGTCGAGCACGGCGCCGCCTTCAATCATCTCACCAACGGCATGCATCTTCCTGACACCTTCAAGATGTGCATCGCGCGCCTTCATGCGACGGTCCAGCGCGTCTGCGTCCTTTCCATCTCTGGCGATAATCAGAAATTGCATCAACTTCCCTCCAACTCACACGCCACCAAACCTTTCGCGAAGTATGGCATTTCCGCCTTTCTCTGGCGAGCCTCTGGCATTGCAGCACAACGCCGGGAAAGCGTAAATTGACGCAATGGGAAAAAAATTTGGCCCGATGAAACCCCGCGCACCGCTTTCTTCGGCTGCCCAGGGCGCCCTTTGGATGGTGACGGCGGCTTTTGCCTTCGCCATTCTCATCGGTCTTATCCGCTATATCGCCGAAGAACACGCCACCCATCCTTTCCAGATTGCGTTTTTCCGTAATTTCTTCGGGCTTCTTCTCATGCTGCCCTGGCTTTTCCGCGCCGGGTTCCAGGTTCTCCATACGCAACGCATCGGCCTGCACATGATGCGAAGCCTGATCGGGCTGATCGCGATGCTGACCTGGTTTACGGCCATCACCTGGATGCCCCTTGCCGAGGCCGTCGCCCTAAGCTTCACGGTGCCGCTTTTCGCCACCGCCGCCGCCCCTTTTTTTCTTGGTGAGAGCGTCGGCTGGCGGCGGTGGAGCGCAACCCTGGTCGGCTTCCTTGGCGCCATGTTGCTGCTCAGACCCGGCAGCGCCATGCTCACACCCGCCGCCGGGCTTGTCCTTTTTTCGGCTGCGATGATGGCCGTTTCCGTCATTCTGATCAAAACCCTGTCGCGGACCGAGACGCCGAATGTGACGGTAACCTACATGCTGCTTTTCCTGACGCCGCTTTCGCTTGTTCCGGCGCTGTTCGTCTGGGAAATGCCGCTGCTATCGGAATTGCCGGTCTTGATTGCCCTTGGCGTCACCGCCACCCTTGCCCATCTGGCAATGACGCGCGCCTTTTCTGCAACCGACGTAACCGCCATCCTGCCCTTCGATTATCTGCGCCTTCCCTTTGTCGCGCTGATCGGCTTTTTCGCCTTTGGGCAAGTGCCCGATATCTGGACATGGGTTGGCGGCGGCGTGATCGCGCTGGCTGCCATTTACATTGCGGAACGTGAATCACGGCTTCGGCGGACGGCCATCACGCCAGCTTCGGTCGCGGCGGTCGAAGGGGCAGGCCCGGCAGCAATCAAGCCGCCTACAGACAGCCATATTGCTTGCGAACGGAAAAACAACGCGAAAACCGATTAAAGCGTCAGCCCCCTATCCCTGAACACGCACCCGAATTATTGCTCGCGCGATGGTGCAATTTCGTCAATGAGGCGGGCAAGGTCGATGTCCTTTTGCGTCAACCCGCCGACATCGTGGGTGCTTAAAATAATTTCAACCCGGTTATAGACGTTGAGCCATTCCGGGTGATGGTCGAACTTCTCCGAAAAAAAGGCGACCCGCGTCATGAAGGCGAACGCTTCGGCAAAATCTGCGAAATGATAAACCTTGCGGATTGCGTCGCGTTCTTCGTGCTCGATCCAGCCATGAATTTCGTGAAGGGCCGTCGTCCGGTCCATGCCAACAAGTTTTTCTGACATCTCTCTTGCCTCCTTTTTTTACAAGGCTTCCCCATCAAGATGGCGCGAGCAACCACGAAGATCAAGGAATCGCGCAGAAAGAATTGCCGCCTTCGCCATGCTGGCGGCATACTGATGCAATCCAGAATGGGCGACACCAGAATGGGAGACAGACGTGATCCGCGTTCTTTTCGTCTGCATGGGCAACATCTGCCGTTCGCCAACGGCAGAGGGCATCTTCCGTGCCATGGTTGAAGCTGCCGGGCTTCAAGAAAAAATCGCCATCGATTCCGCCGGAACCCATGGCTATCACATAGGCGAGCCGCCGGACCCGCGCGCGTGCGATGCCGCCACCGCGCGCAGCATCGCCATCGGCCATCTGCGCGCCCGCAAGGTCAAAAAACGTGACTTTGAGACGTTCGACTACGTCCTGGCGATGGATCGTCAAAACCACGCACTCTTGGCCAACGCCTGCCCGCCGCAACGAACAGACCGGCTGCATCTTTTTCTGAGCTTTGCAGAAAACAGCGCAACCGCCGACGTCCCCGACCCCTATTACGGAGGCCTTGACGGTTTCGATCGCGTGCTTGACCTCATCGAAGCCGGCGCGGCAGGCCTGCTGGTGGAAATTCAGACAACACTAAAGCGCGGCGGCACTTGACGGAAAATCGGCCAATGGATACTCGGCTTCCACCCGGTAGGTTGGCCCGCCAGGGGATAGCTTGCTTGAATAAAGCGTGAAATTCCGAACCGGAAACGCTTCGACGCAAAACGCTTCCTGCATCGCCAGAAAATCCGCCACCGCGCACGCCGGCACATCGCGCAGACGGGCAAAGGTGACATGGGGGACAAACTTACGGCCCTCAGGCACAAGGCCTGTCCGTGTGGTGGCCGAACTGATGGCTACGCTGATCCTTTTTTGCAAGGACATCAGCGCCGGGTTGGGTTCCACCCCTACCCATATCTGGCGTGGCGCGCGCCGGGTGGCGAAAAAGCCAAGACCGCGCAAGTGCATCGGAAAACCGTCCGCGTAAATTTCACGCAACGCATCGTGGACATCATCTGCCGTTGCTTCGTCCACGTCGCCAATGAAGCGAAGCGTGAGATGAAAATTTTCCGACCGGACCCAGCGGGCATTCGCCAGACCGGTGCAAAGCGCGCCAAGACGCGCACGTGCTGCCGAAGGCAATTCAAGACCCACAAACAAACGCCGCATGACCTGCCTGCTTCCTTACGGATTTGTTCCTTACGGACTGGGGTTCGGATTCTGGCTGTGGATGGCATCAATGGCCTGGAGCACCTCCGAAGACAAGGACATGGCAGCGCTTGCAAGATTGCTTTGCAACTGCGCCATCGTCGTCGCCCCGACAATCGCACTGGTCACAAAAGGCCGACCGATCACGTAAGCAAGTGCCATCTGCGCCGGGTCCAGCCCGTGGCCCTCGGCGAGGCGCACATAGGCCTCCGTCGCCGCCTGGGCACGAAGGTTCGAATAGCGGGTAAACTCTGAAAAAAGCGTCAGCCTTGCCCCTGCCGGTTTCCGGCCATCAAGGTATTTGCCGGAAAGCACGCCGAAGGCCAATGGCGAATACGCCAGCAAGCCGCAATCTTCGCGGATCGCAATTTCCGCCAGCCCTACTTCGAAGCTCCGGTTCAGAAGATTGAACGGGTTTTGGATGCTTGCCATGCGCGCCCATCCCTTCATTTCGGCAAGATGAAGATAGCGCATGGCCCCCCATGGCGTTTCGTTGGATATACCGATGGCGCGAATTTTTCCGGCGCGCACAAGACCCTCAAGCACCGCCAGGGTTTCCTCAAGGGGCACGGACTCTTCTTCAACATGGCTGTACCCAAGGGTGCCGAAAATATTCGTGCTGCGATCCGGCCAGTGCAATTGGTAGAGATCGATGTAATCCGTACGCAAGCGACGCAGGCTGGCATCAATGGCGGCTTCGATGTTGCTGCGATCGAGGCAATGTTTTCCGCCGCGAATGTAGGAAAACCGTGACTGACCAACAACTTTTGTGGCCAGAACAACCTTGTCCCGGTTCTTCCGCGCCTTCAGCCAATTGCCGATATAGGTTTCCGTCCGGCCGCAAGTCTCGGCGCGCGGCAGGATCGGATACATCTCCGCCGTGTCGATAAAATTGACGCCCCGGTCCAGGGCCAGGTCAAGCTGGGCGTGAGCCTCGCTTTCCGTGTTCTGCTCGCCCCAAGTCATCGTACCGAGGCAAATGCAGCTTACCTGAATGTCCGAACGCCCGAGCTTCCGCTTTTCCACACCAGCCTCCTCTGCCAGCCAAAATGGCTGAACCAAACCCTATGCGGCATCACCGCTTGCGCGTGACCATAGCTTGCAAGACGCCACCTTGCGAGATGCCGTGCAACAAGGCGAAGATGGGCGGTGATGGATTTTTTCCAGTCCCCGGCCAATTTGTGGCAATTTCGCAAGGACGGGGGCCAGCCTGCTATCGAGAAGCTGGACGAGGCAAACGGAAACGAGCGGCCATGCATGACAACAATCTGGAATATCTACTGAAAAAGAACCAGGCTTGGGCGGCCTCCAGAATTGAGGCGGATCCAGACTTTTTTACGCGGCTCTGCAAGGCACAGGCCCCCAAATACCTTTGGATCGGGTGTTCGGACAGCCGGGTTTCCGCCAATGAGATCACCGGCTTGCGGCCCGGTGAAATGTTTGTCCATCGCAACATCGCCAATGTCGTCCCGCACAGCGATTTAAACTGCCTCGCCGTCATCCAGTTCGCGGTTGAAGTCCTCAACGTCAAACACATCATCGTCACCGGACATTACGGGTGCGGCGGCATCCTGGCTGCAATGCAGGACAAGGATCATGGCCAGATCGGGAATTGGCTGGCCCACATCAAGGACGTTTACCGCCAGCATTACGAAGAGATATCGAACCTTGATGGCCCGGAAGCCCAGGCCAACCGCCTGTGTGAGCTGAACGTCGCCGCCCAGGTTCACAACGTCGCCAAAACCTCCATCGTCCAGAACGCCTGGCGGCACGGCAAGGACGTGCAGGTCCATGGCTGGATCTACAGCCTGAAAAACGGCGTCCTGCAGGATTTAAAGGTTGGCATCAGCGCGATCGGGCAATTGCATCCGGCCTACCGAATAACCGGTGAAGAAAGCGAATAAATGCCGGTTTTCAGATAATTTCGAGGACGTTTTCCGGGGGGCGGCCAATGGCAGCGCGGTTGTTGGCAACGACGATGGGCCGCTCGATCAGTTTTGGGAATTTTGCCATGGCGGCGATCAGGCCGTCCGCATCCAGATTAAGGTCCGCAATTGCTTTATACTCCGCCTCGTTTTTCCGGATCAGCGCTTCTGGAGCAAGCTTCAGAAGATGCAGCAACCGTCGGATCTCTGCCGCCGTGGGTGGCGTCTTCAGGTAGTCGATGACGACGGGCTGGATGCCGCGTTCCTGCAGAAGCGCCAAGGTAGTGCGTGATTTACTACATCGCGGATTGTGATAAATTGTAACGGACATGGTTTTTCCTTTGGTTTTCCCCAATTGTAACGCGATCCAAAGCGCCGTGCGACGGTTTCTGCGCGGCGCGCGCCCAGGCATCGCCGCCGCCACCCTGCTGCTGGCCTTAAGCGTTGCCGCGCCGGGGGTTGTAGCGCAAACGGTCACACCACAAGTGGTCGCGCCGCACGCAGCGGCGTCCCTGTTGCAAACGCTCGAAGACACCAAATCGCGCGAACGCCTGCTGGAACATCTACGCGTTCTTGCCGCGACATCAAAGAATGCCGCTGCGGACGCCCCGAAGGAAAGCCTTGGCGCACGGGTTGCGGACCTTCTGATTACGCGCATTCAAGCCGTCGGCGCCGATCTTCAGGGAGCGATCGCCGTTCTGGCCGACGCGCCAAAGCTGTGGGACTGGGTGCGGACCCAGGCGACGGACGCAACCGCACGCAAGCGCTGGCTGGACGTGTTGCTGTGGCTTATTCCCGTGCTTGGTGCCGGCTTTGCCGCCGAATGGCTGTCACGCGCGTTGCTTGCCCGCCCGCGCGCCGCCGTTGAAGATCGCGTAACGGAAAACGCCGCCCTTCGCGTCACCCTGCTTGGTGTGCGAAGCGTGCTCGACCTTCTCCCGATTGCCGCCTTTGCAGCCGGTGCCTATGGCGCGCTTCCCTTGACCGGCGCGGAAGGTAAGGTGCGCCTTGTTGTCATGATCCTGATTAATGCCAATTTGCTGTCGCGCGCCATCCTTGCTGCGGCACGCATGCTGCTTGTGCCCTATGTCAGCTCGCTTCGTCTTCTGCCCCTAAGCGATGGCACGGCGCGCTATGCCTATGTCTGGGTCCGGCGCTTCTCGAATTTCGCCGTCTATAGCTTCTTCGCCCTGGCAGCCGCCCTGCAACTTGGGCTGGCACCGGCAGGCCATGCCGGCCTGGCCAAGGCCGCGGGCCTTGTGCTGGCGACCCTCGCCGTCATTTTCATCCTCCAGAACCGGCGCGGCGTTGCCGATTGGCTACGCGGGGATGGCAAGGTGCAGGGAGCCAAAAACCTGGCTTTCCGTGGTCTTCGCAACCGCTTTGCCGATGTCTGGCAGGTGCTGGCCATCCTTTACGTGCTTGTCGCGTTCGGCATCTGGGCGCTTGAGATCGAGGGCGGCTTTGCCTTCGTTCTGCGCGCGACACTCCTTTCCGCCGGCATTCTGCTGACGGCATGGGGATTGCTGGCGACGCTGCACCGTCTGATCGACCGCAGCTTTCGGGTCAGCCCGGCCTTGAAAGCCGGCACGCCCGGCCTTGAAGAACGCGCCAACCGCTATTTTTCCGTGCTGCATTCCGTCGCCCGTTACGCCGTCGTCATCGTGGCGGCAGCAGCCTTGCTTGAATCCTGGGGTGGCGGCGCGCTCGCATGGATGACCAGCGAGCTTGGCCAGCGCATGATCGCATCACTGCTAACGATTGGCCTTGTGGTCTTTGGCTCCATTCTGCTTGCAGAACTTGTTACGTCTTTTGTCGAACGCAAGCTGGCGCAGTCCGAAAGCAAGACCGGGTCGGCGAAGGCCCGGGCAAAAACACTGCTGCCTCTTTTCCGAATGACCGTGATCGTCATTGTCACAATCGTCGCGACAATGATCGTTCTTTCCGAGCTTGGGCTCGACATTGCGCCGCTGATCGCCGGCGCCGGCGTCATCGGCCTTGCCGTCGGCTTTGGTGCCCAAACCCTCGTCAAGGACATCATCACCGGGCTGTTCATCCTGCTGGAAGATCAAATCGCCGTCGGTGACGTTGTGCGGATCGGCAACCATGCCGGCCTTGTCGAAGGGCTGTCGATCCGAACCATTCGCCTGCGCGACCTTGGCGGCAACGTCCATACCATCCCCTTCAGTTCCGTCGATACCGTCCTCAACATGACGAAGGATTTTTCATACGCCCTGTTCGAAATCGGCGTTTCCTATCGCGAAGACATCGATGCCATAACCCCGGTACTAGAAGAAATCGGCGCCGAAATGCAGGCCGAGGCCGTCTTCGCCGAAAAAATTCTAGCCCCCATCGAAGTGCTTGGGCTTGACCGTTTCGATGATTCGGCGGTCATCATCAAGGCGCGCATAAAGACCGAGCCGCTGCAGCAATGGGGCGTGGGGCGCGAGTTCAACCGCCGCATGAAACGCCGCTTCGACGAACTTGGAATTGAAATTCCCTTCCCCCACCGCACGATCTATCAGGGTGAGGCAACGCCCGTCTTCAAGGGACTTGGGCGCGCGCCAAAAGCCCCGCCCCCGGCAAAGCCGGGCCGAAAGGGCGGCGGGCGCGGCGACGAAGATGGCGGCGACGGCGGCGACTACTAAACCACCCGACGTTTTGGCCGCCTCGGACAAGTTTTACCGTTCGGACAATTCTTTTAGCGCCGCGACGCTTTCTGCCTGCAGCATTTTTTTGGCAAGTTCATAGGAAAAACCCGCCCGTCCAAGGGCGGCGAGGTCGCGATCAAAATAGTCACCCCGGACCGCCTCGGCGCGATACGGCCCCAGACGGCGGCGACGCACATAGGTTGCCGCCGCCGCAAGATCGGGATTGGCACCGTCTTCGCAAAGGCCTTCAAGGGCCGCCGCGATCACGTCTTTGGGCACACCTTTTTCCCAAAGCTTTGCCTGAATGCCACGGACCGCCATCCCGTGCCGGTGAAACCGCACCACCTTCGTCTCAGCATAGCGACGGTCATCCAGAAGGCCTGAACGCCGATAGCGAACGATTAAATCGTCGACAAGTTTTTCGCCTTCGGAAATTTCCGTCCCGTGAAAACTGGCGGAGCGGCGAACTTTGTTCATCAGCACGCGGCGAAAATTGGCAACCGACGATGCGTAACGCTCAAGATAAAAAAGACCGGCGTTCTCAAGATAGCTGGGCGTGATGCGGCGCGGACCACGGGCGGGCTTTTCGGCTTTGCCGACCGGCTTTTTGTTTTTCGGGCCCAACGTCATCGCCAAACCATGCCACGCAGGGATCGGGATCGCCAGCCGCTTGCGGGAAACACCATTCCTTTCTAAGCTTGGGCTGAATTTTACCCGCCCCCACACGAAATGGCGCAGCAAGCATGCCCTTTGAAATGCATTTTTCCGGACCCGTAAACTGGCTTGGGCTGAAGACGCTTTACACCCGTGAGACTCAGCGTTTTCTCAAGGTTTACGCACAGACGATCCTTGCGCCCACCGTCACGGCGCTGATTTTCTTTGCGATCTTCACCCTTGCCCTGGGACGAGGGGACGAGGTGACAAGCGGGCTTCCCTTCGCCGTCTTTCTTGCCCCCGGCCTGGTCATGATGTCGGTCATCCAGAACGCGTTTGCCAACACGTCTTCCTCGCTGATGATCGCCAAGATCCAGGGCAGCCTTGTCGATACGCTCATGCCGCCCCTAAGCCCGATGGAACTGACCATGGGCTACGCGCTTGGCGGCATGACCCGGGGCATCGTTGTCGGCATCGCCACGACACTGGTCCTTACCCTCTTTGTCGGGCTGCACATCCACAGCTTTTTCTTCATCCTCTTTCACGGCATCGCAGCGGCGCTGGCGCTCTCGCTGCTTGGCACCATTTTCGGCATCTGGGCGGAAAAATTCGACCATATTGCTGCGGTGACAAATTTTATCATCATGCCGCTCTCGTTCCTTTCGGGTACGTTTTATTCCATCGAACGGCTGCCCGGAATCTGGCAATCGCTTGCAAGCGCAAACCCCTTTTTCTACGCCATCAACGGCTTTCGCTATGGCATGACCGGTCATAGCGATGGATCGCTTGGCATCGGCATCGCCGTGCTGAGCCTGATCAATCTGGCCCTGATCCTGATCTGCCACCGGATGTTCAAGACCGGCTACAAGCTGAAACCATAAGGGTGCCAAAGCGACCCAAAAAGCTGGCTTTCCTTCAAGCCTTGCGTTGACAGCGGGCCTGACAGACAAGATACTCCCGGGTTTTCGTAAGCTCAGAAGCGGTTCGGCTCCCAGGCCAGTCGCTCTTGGAGAAGAAAACGTGATTTCTGCAGTCCTGCCAACCTACGCGCCCGCCGATATTGCCTTTGAACGTGGCGAAGGGGTCTACCTCTTTGACACGGACGGACGGCGCTATCTGGATTTTGCCTCCGGCATCGGCGTCGATGCCCTTGGCCATGCGCACCCAAAGCTTGTCCGGGCCCTGCACAAACAGGCGGAAAAGCTGTGGCATTGCGCAAACCTTTACCAGATCCCGGGACAAATTCGACTGGCCGAACGGCTGGTCGCGGCAAGCTTTGCCGACACGGTCTTCTTCTGCAATTCCGGCGCGGAAGCCGTGGAATGCGGCCTGAAAATGGTCCGGCGGTACCACCACGCCAATGACGCCCCTGAACGCTATCGCGTGCTTGCCTTTGAAGGCGCCTTTCACGGTCGCACCCTGGCGGCGCTTGCCGCCGGCGGGCAGGAAAAACATCTCGACGGTTTCGGGCCGGCCATGGACGGCTTCGATCACGTCCCGTTTTTAAACCTGAACGCGCTTCGGGCCGCAATCAAACCAACAACGGCGGCCATTCTTGTCGAACCTGTGCAAGGTGAAAGTGGCATCCGCCCCATCGACGCAGATAATTTGCAACGCTTGCGGGCCATCGCCGATGAATTTGGGCTGCTTCTTTTCTTTGACGAAGTCCAATGCGGCATGGGCCGGACCGGCAAGCTTTTCGCTCATGAATGGGCGGGCATTACGCCCGATATTCTGGCTACCGCAAAAGGGCTTGGCGGCGGCTTTCCCGTCGGTGCCTGCCTGGCGAACGAACGCGCCGCCAGCGGCATGACGCCGGGAAGCCACGGCAGCACATTTGGCGGCAACCCGCTGGCCATGGCAGTGGCCAACGCCGTTCTCGACGAAATTCTGTCGGAAGGCTTTCTCGCCCATGTGCAGCGCAGTGGCGCGGCGCTGAAACAACGGCTTGAAAAAGTTGTGCAGCGCGCACCAACGGTCTTTACGGAAGTCCGGGGCGTCGGCCTGATGGCTGGGCTTAAAGCCGTCCCACCTTGTCGGGATCTTGTCGATCAACTTCGGCGCGAAGGCCTGTTGACCGTCGCTGCCGGAGACGATGTCGTACGCTTTTTGCCGCCCCTCATCATCGAGGACGCACATATTGAAGAAGCGGGCGATATTCTCGACCGCGTTGCGGCAAACCGCATCGCGATGAACCACATCGCAGCAGAGGTCACATGAGCACATCCCGCCACTTCCTTGACCTGCGGCAGTTTGACAGTGCGACCCTGCGCGACATTCTCGGCCGGGCCACCGCCTATAAAAACGGTGGCACCGCGCCCTCGCTTGCAGGCAAAACTCTGGCCCTTGTGTTTGAAAAGCCATCGACGCGCACGCGCATCTCTTTCGAAGTCGGCATGCAATCCCTGGGCGGGAGAACCGTTACCCTTGCCCAGGCGGATTCACAGCTTGGCCGTGGCGAGACGATTGCCGACACCGCAAGGGTGCTGTCGCGCTATGTGGACGTCATCATGCTGCGCACATCGCAGGAGAAAAACCTTCTGGAAATGGCGGAATACGCCACCGTGCCGGTCATCAACGGCTTAACGGACGCAAGCCATCCCTGCCAGTTGATGGCCGACATCATGACCTTTGAAGAGCATCGCGGCGCTATCGGCAAGAAGCGGATTGCCTGGTGCGGGGACGGCAACAACGTCGCCTGCACTTGGATCGAGGCGAGCGTTCTTTTTGATTTCGAGCTGCGCCTCGCCTGTCCGTCCTCGCGGCAGGTTCCAAAATCCATGCTGGACTGGGCGGCAAAATCAGGGGGCAACGTCACCCTTTTCGACAATCCGCTTGCCGCCGCCGACAACGCCGATTGCGTCGTAACGGACACCTGGTTTTCCATGGGAGACGATGCCGACAATGCCGAAACCCGGAAAATGTTCGCCCCCTATCAGGTGAACGACACCGTGATGAACGCGGCAAAACAGAACGCAATTTTCATGCATTGCCTTCCCGCCCATCGCGGCGAGGAGGTGACGGCCTCGATCATCGACGGCGCACAATCCGTCGTCTGGGACGAAGCGGAAAACCGCCTTCACGCACAAAAAGGGATCCTGGCCTGGTGCCTGACGTAAGAAGCCATCGAAAAAGGCCGCTGCGGCGACGGGCCCTTGCCCTGGCCTGCCTGTGCCTTGCCCTGTCGGTCAGCGCTGCCTGCACCACACCACCGCCGGCCACCAACCAGCCCCAACTCACCTACGCCCACCAGGCAACAATCCGCCTCAACGTGGGCGCGATCGAAATCGTGCGCGCGTACGCGCCGCCGATGCGTGCGCCAAACGTCGAACATCTTTTCCCGACCTCCCCCATGAAAACGGCGGAACGATGGGCCACGGACCGGTTGACGGCGGCGGGCGCACCAGGCGGCGCAATTGCCCGTTTCGTGATCCTTGACGCCAGGGTGGTCGAAG
>NVWO01000023.1 GCA_002746255.1 Rhodospirillaceae bacterium
TTAATTCTTCTGCAGCTTTTAGAGATTCATGAACCATTGTTCCTGTTGCGAAAATAACAGCATCTTTTCCTTTCTTACCATACTTTTTGTTGCTGCATCACCTTTTAAAACATTCATGGATTCTATATTATTAGGATCTACTATATCTCCAATTTCTTTTTTATTAGAAACCTCTTTACCATCAATTATTAATAATGGTTGCTTTCCATCTTTGTTAGAAATAAAAAATTTGTTATTTCCTTTTGGCAAAAGCCGAATAAAGACTAAGGAGTCTAAAACTAAAGGTAAGTATGGAGTGATGAGGATTGATCTTACCGAGATAGTTCATAGCGGCGGCGGCAAGAAAGACTGGACGGAATATGAGGTTCAAAAATACCTGACTTCAATGAAGGATATGGATATAAAGTCAGAGGACGATAAACAGATTTTTAAGAAATTTAAATCGCTTTCTAAGGCTTCTGATTTTTATAGAAGCCTGAATTGATAAGATGCGGTGATCACTGTATAGATTTAATAGTCATAATTTAGAAGATGAAGAAGAAGATATTCTCATGGGTAAAGGATACCTTAAAAATCATGCAGAGGTACATCCTGAGCCAGAAGATGATTCAACCTCCAAAGCGTGAGAGAAACCCTGAAAAACGCACTATTGACAAATAAAACGAAACACACCTATCCCTTTTATTCCTGTATAAAAGGGATAGGTGTGAAATTAAATTATCAACCACCTATACATTACTGTTTTGACAAAGAAAAAACTATTAATCTCTTTCTCTGGTGGCCGTACATCTGCTTATATGGCACAGTGGCTTATAGCAAATGCATCAGATAAATACGAAATCATAACGGTGTTTGCTAATACAGGCAAAGAACGTGAAGAAACACTTTGTTTTATTAAAAGGTGCGACCTCTATTTTGGATTAGATGTAATATGGATTGAACCTGTTTTTAATCCTATTATGGGTAAAGGAACCAGAGCTAAGACCGTTAATTTCGCTACGGCTAATAGAACAGGAGAGCCTTTTGAAGAAATGATGAAAAAACATGGTATGCCTAACCAAAACATGAGTATCTGCAGTAAAGAACTTAAAAATAGAGCAATCAGGGCTTATGCACTTTCAATAGGTTGGGGGAAGTGTTTTACTGCTATTGGTATACGAGTAGATGAAATTGACAGGATTAGTTCTGAACGTAAAAAAAGGAGATTTATATATCCCCTGGTATCTGATATAGAAACGTCGGCCAGTGACATAAATAAATATTGGAATAATATGCCTTTTGACTTAGAGTTAAAAAGTTATGAAGGAAATTGTGATTTATGCTGGAAGAAATCCCTGCGAAACCAGCTCACTATTTTACACAAAAACCCGGAGATTGCTGAATGGTGGATAGAAATGGAGGATAAATACGATATGCTGGTTCCACCTTCAAGAAAAGCAGCAAACCGAGCGAAAGTACCTGTAAGATTTTTTAGAAATCGGTTAAGTGCTAGAGAATTATTAGAAATGAGTAAAACGTTTTCAGACTTAAGTAGAGATACTTCAAAAGATACATCATTGTATAAGCAAATGAGCCTTTTTTGGTTTGATTTAGACACTCCTAATGGCTGTAGTGAAAGCTGCGAAGTCCATTAACATAAACGCATACTGAAATAGCCACATATTATGGATATTAGAATCAAAGCATTTGGATTTTCCTGGGTAATATTAAGCGTGATATTTTTCGTTTTTAATTGGCTATTAAGCCCACACACCTACCCTATTCTCTGGTTGGCTGGGGCTTGCATAATAACTGGATTTATAGGAGCCTTAGCAGTAATTATAATAGCTGAATTCTAACCCAATGATACATCCACCAGAATATATCGGGAACAATAATGGGTAATTGAGGAATATGAAAACCTGGAAGGATATAGAAGGTTGGTTTAATTTTCAGCAAATTTACGACAGCGCCGTGGAGACAGGTGAGGACGGGGATGTATTTATCGAAATCGGATCATACAAGGGCAAGTCGGCGGCGTATATGGGACAAGCCATCAAAGATAGCGGAAAGCGTATTACGCTATTAACATCAGATATAGACGAGGGGTTAAGCCGAGAATGTAAGGAGAATATATACGAATGTAGTCTCACTAGACACGTATCAACTGTGTGGATCTCCAGCAAACAACTAAGTAGCGAAATAAGTGAGTGTGGTTTCGTTTTTATCGACGGGGACCATTCATATAGAGGGGTCAATCAAGATATATCCTTATGGTATCCAAAAGTCAAAACGGGACGAATATTTGCGGGCCACGACTACCACTCCGATCCAGTTAAAAAAGCGGTTGATAAGTTTGCAGCGGAATATGATTACAAGTTGAGTTTCGTTGAAAATAGTTGGTATGTAATAAAGAAGTGACCCCTAAGTTTACGGATCTCTTTAATTTTCTCACTATTTCCTTATGTAATCGGATAATTTTATTCGAGATTCTACCAGATAAGAAGTCATGTAACTGGTAAATTAAATCACTTTTTTCTTGTTTGTTAATAACAAAGTTATTTACTTTGTATTCAAAGGACGTGCAAAATGAGTAGATTCAACCAGAATACTATTGGGAATGATGAGTGGCTAACACCACCAGAAATTGTGTATGCGTTAGGGGTATTTAACCTTGATCCATGCTCACCTAAGGACCGACCAGGGCCAACAGCCACAAACCATTTTACCGTAAATGACAACGGTTTATTATTAACCAACATACTAACCAAAACCTACGACCATGAAAACAAATAGCAAAAGAAAGTACGAGATAACGCTAGTTGAAAGAGGATCTACAGATACAGCATACAGAGAGATTGGCGAAATAATAAATAGCGACAAAGAGGGTTTTGAGTTTGAATATGCCCTTCAGGATATTATCGACGAAGTTCTAGATTTGGGCCTTGGTCACTCTATGTACTTTCAATCTAACAGGGATAACACAGATAGTAAGGGAATTATTGTAAGAATCAGATAACTAACTTTCGTAGGTCGCACTAGCCCTTTGGGGCGGCGTCGATCTGTATAACTTTTAAACCTACGACCATGAAAACAAAACACACACCAGAACTTTTAGAGGCTTTGTAAGACATATTAGGCCTTGTCGTATCTCTTAATCTTCTAGGTCAATTTAGAGGGTGTGAAGATGAAATAGCTGACGAAATAATCAAATCAACAGCCGCAATCAAAAAAGCAACTGAATAACACTTTCGTAGGCCGACACCGCCCCGAAGGGCTGGTGTCGGCCCATAAACTTAACCAAAATACAAAAACCAATCAATTATGATCTACGCCATTATAGAAACCACCAACGATGTGGCCATTATTAACCGCCATACCCTTGAGGTAGTAAGCCAGGATTTAAAGACCATGCAGTGCATCAAACAGCACTACAGAGCCTATCTAAACAATCAACTCACAATGTGTTTTTCAGAGATGAATCAGACTTCTATTGAAATATTAACAGCAATGTTGCCCAAAAACTGAATTGTGTCATTAAACTGGCTCCATCCAATACGTAGAATAACAAGAACTAGGCGAAAATTCCCCAAACATTACAGATTTATTTTAAAAAGGTCGATAAAGACCAATATATCAACTAGAAACACAAAAATTATGGATTTCAAAATCACAGAAGAAAAATGGGCTACTCAACCCGAAGGAAGACTCATTAAAAATAAATTTCAAACCGGAATTTATAATAAAGAAGGCGAATCAATAGGCGTAGTGTATGGATCTACCGAACAAGAGGTTAATACTATTGGGGACGCGGTTGCCGCGGTACCAGACTTGCTTCGAACGGTTAAGAGCCATATTGACCTATTGAAGATCATTGACAACGACCCAGAATTAAAAGACAGTCTCGATAAATATAAAGGCATATCTCTATCGCTAATGACGGCGGAGAAAACCCTTAAGAAAGCACAAATCAGTCAATATTAACCAGTAAAACACGAAAACCATGGCACTATCAGATTGTATAAGTTGCTGGAATACACCATGTGATTGCGGGAATGACTATAAAGATTGGTCAGACGAATGTAAGTTTATTGTCGCTATAATCAGTAAAAAACCTGAGATAAATAGGCGCCATATTGTGAAGTTGCCTTCTTATAGTCAATGCTTATTAATAGTAAAAGAACGTGGATTTATAACGCTAATTAAAAAGGAAGAAGGAGGATTCAGGCTATGACACTACTGCCGACCAATACTATCGAAGAGGCTAAGGCCTACCTTAGATCGAACTTTAACGCTGGAGTAGAGTGTCCTTGTTGCGGCCAGCGGGTGAAACTGGAGAAGCGCAAGCTGAATTCTGGAATGGCCAGAACCCTCACTTATATATACAATCACCATCCATGCGAGTGGATAGATGTCAAGGATTTCCTGCGCCAACACAAGTATAAAAATTCGCATGACTGGACGCAATTAAGGCACTGGAAATTCATTGAGGCTGGCGACAATAAAGACGACACAAAAGGGCGAACCGGAACATGGAGAATCACCCAGGCGGGCAAACAGTTTGTGCGAAGAGAGATTAAAGCCAGAAGCCACATATTCACCTTTGACAATAGGTTTTATGGATTCAGCGACGCCGAAACCGATATCATCGAAGCGTTAGGAAATGACTTTAAATACTGCGAACTTATAGGGCTCGACAAACCAGTTACAAAATGATCAAGAAAGAGACGATAATAATTGAGGTGATATATTGCGATCACTGTGGCGAACAGATCAAAGAGTCTTCTTGGACGGTTGTAACTCCAGCGGCTGTGGACGGTCGCCTAAAGGCAATTATGGCCGGCGACAAACATTACCATAGCAAGCTCCAGGAGGGAATGGAGGACTCATGCTATAATTCATATCTTGCGGGTGAGCCCCCCACTTTTCTAACCATTACCACAGAGTAGATTTATGGCCGTTTATAAATACATAGAGCCCGGAAATTCTAACCAGTTGACTATCTTAAGTTTTGGAGGCGGCCAAGATAGCTGGGCAATCCTTTTGGAGTTGATCTACAATAAGGAGTTCCGCCAAAAGTACGCGCTGAACAAGCTATTGGTGATCATGGCTGACACCGGCTGGGAACATCCTAAAACCTACTTCTTCACAGCCAAGGCCGCTGACTTGTGCAAAGAGCACGGAATTGACTTTACACTCATTACCCCGGACATGGGGCACCACCCGCGAACGTGGCAAACCCTTACCCATAATTGGGAAACGCATAACACTATAGGATCCCGAGCTTTTGCCCAGACATGCACGGACAATATAAAGATCAAGCCTCAATATAGTTTTGTTACGGCCTGGCTAAAGGAGAATTACAACATTACCACCGAAAAACCCGAGAACGTATTTAAGTGGTTCATGGCTGTTCATGGCAAAATTAGGTGGATGATTGGCTTTGCCGATGGCGAGGACAGGGAGAAGGATCGCTCTAGTGATCCTAAGTACCGCCAGAACGTTGTAGAGTACTTGTTTCCGCTTAAGGAGGCTGGAATTAACAGGCAGGCCGCCCAAGACTTAATTGTAGGCTATGGCCATGAATTGCCACCACCATCAAACTGTACGATATGCTTCTTTATGAGCCTACAGGAACTCCTTTGGCTGTTTAAGAACCTTCCAGAGCATTACTGGCACTGGGTTAAGTTAGAGCGAAACAAGCTCAATGCCAGTCGCGCCAAAGGCCAACCAGAAAGCAAAAACCATGGCCCATTTCCCGGCCGCACAATAATTCAGCAGACAAAGGTCGCATTTGAGAAATTCGGCCATTGGTCAGATCAGCAACTTAACATGTATAAAATGAGCCATGGACACTGCGTAAAATCGAAGCACTGATTAACCCTCTAGCAATCAACAATGACACGCAATAGATCAATGAAAGCATATTTTAAAGCTACATCATTCCTATGGGCCACAATGGGCAGAAGGGAAAAGAAGTGTGCGAAGAAAGCAGTAATAGCAGCAATTAAAGCTATTCCTAATTGGGATCTATTGAAAACCGTTTATCCAATGATCCCGTCTGATAACAGAATACCGTTACACACTCATGGATTTTACGATAAAAAAGATTGGGTGAATAACCCGGCTCTGCCAACTAACACTAACACTGAAACTGAAAGACATGAAAGAGAAAGTATTTTATGCAGTTGTAAATGAGCCCAACGGAACACCTTTGGCTATATTTCAAGAGAAATTTTGGGCAGAAGCTTGGAAGCATAACTATTCAAGAACATCAGAAATCGAAGAATATACATTAGGGATTGTTTAACCTTAAACCACCAAAAAAATGAACGCAAAGAAAACAACATTAACAGAACATCAGTTTCACGCTGTTTGGACAGAAGCAGTAGGCAGAGAAGGTTATGATAAGAATATGTTTCTTGAGATACTTTTGAAGCTAAAAGAAGATGGTAGAATTACTCAATCCACCTCTCCACCATTGAGTGATGAAGAGATAGATGCAAAAATTGATCACATGTATAAAACACTTACTCATTTTGATTTGAAGCATCGTGATGGTGTTGCACATGGCATAAGACTCTGTGCTAAATGGGCCAGAGATCAACAAACCCCCAAAACAACCAATGCTAGATTTCGAATATGAAGGGAAAGGAATAACAGAACATTTTAATTATTGGTTAAAATTAAGGTAACTATATACTTATTTACCCTAAATATGAATCTTAAATAAGAAAACATGAAAGGCTTTTGTAAAAAATACAACATTACCGAATATCAATTTACAGGTAAAGAAGAAATTGGCGGTTCCCTTTATCTCAGGAACCTGACCAGCATCCCCGAAGGATTCAACCCCACCGTTGGCGGTTCCCTTTATCTCAGGAACCTGACCAGCATCCATGAAGGATTCAACCCCACCGTTGGCGGTTCCCTTTATCTCAGTAGCCTGACCAGCATCCATGAAGGATTCAACCCCACCGTTGGCGGTTCCCTTTATCTCAGGAGCGGTTTAAGTTGTGAAACGAAACCATTAGTAGAACCTATCCCTAATCCTATTCAGGAACCACTAACCTGGAAAGATGGGAAGTATATCTTAATTGATGATATTTTAAGCGAGATAGTTAAACGAAGAGGCAATGCATTGCAACTCAAAGGACTTTCATCTGATGATATAATATATGCCGTTACTAATGGTGAATTTTGGGCGCATGGAGAAACGTTAAAACAAGCCAAAAAAGATTTAATATTCAAAATAGTTTCCCAGAAATTAAAGAATGAGCCAATCTATCCTAATACCATGATGGGAGTAAACCATTTTAGGTTAATCACAGGAGCTTGTGATATTGGGATAAGGAGATGGATGAAGCATAATGGTATCCCGTTTAAGATAGCCAATAAAGGAAAAGCCAGCGAAGAGACCGTTGAAGTAGAAAAAATAAAGGCTTCTAAATTATTAGAATTACTTAAAAAGACAAATGCTTACGGATTAAGCGACTTTGAGAAACTATACAATTTAGGGTAAATAAATATATCGTTACCAAAATTTAATCCTCATCCCTCACTCCCTAAGAACAACTAAACCCAAGAACGATGCAAAGAGACAATCCAGAAACTATAGATGGTTTTTACATAGCCCGGCACAAAACAGAAGATCAAGAAAAGGTAGTGGCGAATTGGGCAAGGAGGCACATAAAAAAACGAATTCAACCCAAGCAATCAACTATAAGAGAGTAAAAAGAGTATAATTACTAATCAATAAATTAACATTTTAAACCCTAAATATCATGTCAGAAATTCCATTTACAACCACAAAAGTACGGATCCGAAAAGCAAGAGCTTCACGGAATTTAAAGGCGTGCGACGCATGCGAAGCCCCGGCCCACATAGACTACACTAAGATAGGTGGCTACTTTGCAAGCTGTACTGGGTGCGGCAAAAGGCTCGCCGATCCAAAGGCGGACACGGCTAAAGATACTGTAGCTGGCCACGTGGCCGCAATAGACAGGACGGCAATAGCCTGGAACGCCTTAAAACGAAAGTCCACCAAGAAGTAAAATCAACACAACCGACCAACTAAAAAACAAATCATGGAAAACAAAATAATTTGGGATTACTTTGGAGTTGACATTGAATTCCCACAGGAAATTGCCCACAACACATTGCCTTATGGAACTGTATGGTGTTATATCGCTTCAACCTTTTTGGATGGATTTATAAATCACGTAAAACCGATAAGTTGTTATGTGCTTGACAGGTACACGCCAGGTGATCAAATAATCGACGACAAAGAAGTTAGGGTTTGGGATAAAAACAAAGCTGGCGAGATGCACAAATGGAAAGGAACCAAAAAAGGATTAATTGACGCACTTATTTCAGGCGAAAAAGAAACGTGCCACACTGACCTGGATTGTTTCGATGATGATGTGGTTATATTGGCAGAAATAGAGACAAAGAAAAAAGACAGTTTCGGAAGATATATGTTTTTCTGGTTCGATTGTGATGTGTCGGATTGCCGTATTGGTAAATTTGAGACTTCCGACTCCAAGGGAATGGTGGTAAAATCTGTTGTTAATTGGCTTGAAGGATGTAAAAAGGAGAACAAAAACAAAATAATGCTATCAGATCACGACAATGGAATTGTAAATTATACTGAATTTCCTGTGTCGCGTTTAGACGGCCATCTTTCTTTTTAAACAACTATCTTGTACGTAACCATTTGGCAGTAACAGCCATTAATTGCCGATAGTTGCATCTTTTAACATTATTAATACCGCATCGATATGAATACTAAATTTACAGCAGTAGACCTGTTTTGTGGCGCCGGTGGCGTAAGTCAAGGTATGGTGTCTTCTGACAAAGTAAAGATTATGGTGGCTGTCAACCACAGTGTCGAAGCCATTGAAGCTCACAAAAAGAACAATCCCAACATCCTTCACCTCACTGAGGACATTACCGACATAGATCGCATCCTGCCGTCGCTACCGACAAAGGTCAATATCCTTTGGGCCTCGACCGAGTGCACGAACTTTTCACTAGCCAAGGGTGGCCAGAGCCGCGACGCCGACAGTAGATCGCTTCCTGAGTGTCTTCCTGATTATGTCCGTCATTGTAATCCAGACTTCTTTATTGTCGAGAATGTAAAGGAGTTCATGTCTTGGGGGCCACTGGTTCCAAAGCGCAAAAATGGCCGCATCCAGCACGACAAACACAAGCAGCCTATTATGTACCCAGACAAGCGGTACCGCGGCACATCATTCAAAAAGTGGGTGGACAGCATAAAGGAACTGGGTTACACTTATGAGCACCGCATGTTAAACTCCGCAGACTTCGGCGCGTACACCAGCCGGACGCGGTATTTCGGGATCTTTGCTAGGCAGGGATGCAATATCAGCTTCCCCATTGCCTCGCACGCCAAAAACCCCGAGAATGGAGAGAAGAAGTGGAATGCATGTAAGGAAAAGATCAACCTTGAAAATGAGGGTAAAAGCGTATTTGGCCGCAAATTCAACAAGAACATCAAACCACACCTACGGCGGCCACTGGCACCCAAAACCATGGCGCGGATCGCGTATGGACTTACAAAGTACCACCTCAGCGACTTTATAGCCAAGGCGTTCAGCTCCAAACACCAGGTAAGCTCGGTTGACGAACCACTACACAGCATCCAGACGAAGGATCGCCACGCGCATGTCCGGGTTGTGAAGTATCATATTGACAAAGCTTATGGCGACCGTGGCCGCGCCCCATCCAACGCCGTTGACCCAGTAGATAAGCCGCTGGCATCCATTACAACAATACCGAACCTGAGTATCGTTACATGCAAAGGATACTATATCTCCAAGCAGCAATACGGTGACGACCAAGTAAGCTCAGTTAATGAGCCGTTAAAAGCCATTGTTACCAAAACCCGCCAACAGCTTGTTATGTGCGAGACATGCTACTATATTGTCAAGCAGCAAGGCCAGCTTCTAGGCCACAAACCAACCAACGCCGTTAGCTCAGTCGAAGAGCCGCTACATACCATAATGAGCGCGAACCGCCACTCAATAGTACAGGCCGAATCCAGCCACTTTATCAACAAAAAACAGGGCAATAAATACAACGTGGCGTCAATCGAGCGGCCACTGTATACAATCGTTACCAAAGAGGATTCATCCATAGTAACGTGCAAAGGTCATTTTCTCACACAAGCGTTCCATAATTCAGACAAAACAGTTAGCAGTGTCAATAGTCCAATGGGCACCATTATTACCAAGGATCAGAAATGCATTATCACGTCGGACAGCATACAATTCATATCCAAGAAAAACAGCGGCAAACACCAAGTGCATTCAATCGAAGAGCCCCTGCACACCATAACCACGTCAACCACTGACAAGGCCGTTATTACCATCGACCTATCCAATGATACGGATAAGGCCATATATGAAGAGAAGTTGGCGTTTTTTAAAGAGTTTATCCCAGAGCATGACGCCGACCTTCTATGTTTTATCGTGTCAGACATTAAGATGCGCTACCTCACCTCTAGCGAGTTGGCTGACATTACAGGATTCAAAGAAGGCGCGTACCTTGGTAGATCTGAAACGATCCGCAAGAAACATATTGGCAACGCGGTTCCGCCGGTCATAGCCAAGGTTATGATGGAAGAGTTATTCAGAGTTAATCCAGCGCTCGCATTAGCGGCATAAAACCACCAAAATCATGCAAGTTACAATTCCAAAAATCACACAGCACGACGGATATCCGGGCAACGCGATTATTATAAATATATCCGATATATGTCCAGTATGCGGCGAAAAAAGAGGCGTTCCGTTCAAAGGACTAAGTTATGACGGCAGCCGTAGATTACATGTTGACCTGTGGCAGAATAGGTGTGGCCACATAGACAGGTATTCAGACGTTATCAAGGAGTATTGGGCGGAGACTAAATCCAAAACGCTACACTTGAACCTGAAGAGAAACTGGTATAACGCAGTATTGTCCGGCGCCAAGGTAGAGGAATATAGGGAGCTGACAAATTACTGGTTTAAAAGACTGTTCGGCGTATATTTATATGAGAAGGAAACAGGCGTTAAATATAATAACAGAGAAACCTATGCGACGCTCGCTCAAAACTTAGACCTGATAATGCAGCACAATAACCCCATTGCATTTGAAACTATTACCGTCTCAAATGGGTACGCCAAAAACAGGGATCAGTTCATTGTTGAGCTAAAGAGGGTTAAAATAGGCACTGGTCAAATGGTTTGGGGCGCTCAGTATAAGAGGAAGTACTTTATATTGGAGCTTGGCAAAGTATTAGTAAGAAAACGAGCAACAAACTAACAATCAAACATGGCCGGAGAACTATTAGAACTAAAAAAGGACACAGCAGCGTCGCTGTACATAATTCCATGCACATTTAAAGAGCTTGCTGAACGAGATTTTCTACGAAATAAAAGCCACTATGGAATCCAAATAATGGTGGATATATTATTGCGGGATCATTGGGTATACAAAAAAGGAGAAAAGCTTTGTGTTTATAAGGGAATCGCAGAATCTAAATTAAAGGACTACGAATTATAAACCTGTGAATATGAAACCAAATTGCGAAAACCATCCAGTAACCGTCAGCAAGTACGACGGCGACCTAGAGCAACTGGCTATAGATATTAGTAATTTGCGATACGACAGGCTTTCTGAACTGTTCGGCCACTTAGAGAACAAGCTGCAGTCCGACGCCTATAAATACCGACAGGGCGCACGGCCACGGTTGGCGGAGTTTCTTACATATGCGGCCATAGAGGTTAAGTCGGCTTGCAAACAATTCGGCAGGGCTTGGGAAATAAGCGAGCCGCACATGGAGATTAAACCAGGCAAAGAGCCCCCGCCAATCCAGGCGTGTCTAAAAGAGCATACACGCTATACATCAACAGGGTTTATGCTGTCTTGTATATGCCACAAATGCGACGATGTAATTCCAAGGCTAGAGGATTTGGCGGCCGATCAAAATGTGGCAATATTCTACGGAGAGATAGACGCCGCTGGAGGCTTTCAAGCCAAGCCACTAACAGAATTATTCAATTAATCTAACAATTCAACTAATAATAAATAACAATCAATATCATGCACAACGCACTAGCACAAATAACAAGCAAAACGAGCCTGGCGGTCGGAAGAGACGACAGGATTCACGCAATATCGGAAGTAACAATCTTGGTCGAAGACCCGGATTATATGATCGGCGAAACTGGTCATGTTATCCCCAGCTCTCACCTTAAAGCCCTGAAGTTCGGGATCAGCGTTAAGGGACTGGAAGCTCTGGAATCTGAAATTAAAATAATACGTGCCAGCCTAACCGCTTACGGAATGGTTGCCGGACAGTACAATTCGTCCATGGAAGCCAAAGCGGAAAAAGTGGCCGCAAAGTCACCGGCAGCGGCCAAGCCAGCGCCAAACAAAAGCGCCAAAAAATAAAATCAATCCCCCAGTTCTCCGGCGCTCACTCGCTGGGGGCTGACTTTAACCTTAATATATTAATATGAAAAACCACACAGCAACAAAAGAGCAAGCTGAAGAGGCATTTCGGCACCAAACCGGAAAGCCTTATTCTAAATCTGCCGCGGACTTTACGCGCGTCGACATTCACGAAATGCCAGAAGACTATCCAGACGACTGCCGGTACTTCGTTGGTACCAAGATTGAGTCTCTGGAGTTTATGCCCAAATAAATAAGTATATAGTTACCATAAACAAAACAAAACAACATCACGCATTATGGCAAAGAGTAAAATTGAATGGACCGACGAAACCTGGAACCCCGTAACGGGGTGCGATAAAGTTAGTCGGGGATGCAAAAAATGTTACGCTGGCCAGCTTGCAGAAACCAGGTTAAAGCATACAGCCCCGTATAAAGACGGGTTCTTTGGTAATGTGATCATGCACTACAGCCGATTAAGCCAACCACTTAAATGGACAAAGCCCCGCATGATATTTGTGGATTCCATGGGTGATCTGTTCCATGAGAAGGTGCCGTTTCATTTTATAGACGATGTATTCTATGTCATGTCCAAAGCCAGTCGGCATACTTTTCAAATACTTACCAAGCGCCCTGAGCGCGCCTTAGAGTGGTCTATGGGAGCGCAACGCCGACAATCAAAGTTTCATAGATCATATAGGAACTGGCCTCTTTCTAATGTATGGATGGGAACCAGTTGTGAGGACCAAAAAAGCTATGACCAGCAAGCCGAGGTGCTGATTCAGGTTCCTGCAGCAGTTCGATTCTTAAGCCTGGAACCACTTGTTGGGCCTATAAAGCTAAAGAGAAGATTTGTATTCAATAAATACGGATATTATTTTCTCGGAAGCCTACCAGAAGACGGAATTCATCAGGTAATTGTTGGCGGCGAAAGCGGCCATAAGGCCGTGCCAATGCATCCCGATTGGGCTAGAAGTATCCGCGACGAATGTAGGGAGTTTAACATTCCTTTCTTCTTTAAGCAGTGGGGCCAGTGGGCGCCAAACGACCATGAAGCGCTTGAGGCAGGACGGAGACACCAACGGCTAGATGAGTATAATTTTGCGTGCATGATTGGTAAAAAGAAGGCAGGGCGCATGCTCGATGGCATAGAGCATAACGGATACCCCAAACTTAACTTATAAGTGAAGTGAGCAGGACAATACTAACAAAAGGACAGAAGAAGAAGAAAGCCACCGGCTACTGCATTGGCCACGCATGCTGGAACGCGCCCTCAGGCAAGCAAAACTGGTGCTCGACCTGTAAAAAGCGCCGCTTCCGACTCGCGCATCCAATCCGCAACTCGTACAATAATCTTAAGACCAATGCCAAGCGTCGCGGCAAAGTATTTGAGTTGACCTTCGAGCAATTCAGGGAGTTTGCCATAAAAAATAAATATGTCGAGAACACCGGTAAAACTGCGGGGTCGTACTCTATTGACAGAGAGCGTAATGAGGAAGGATACACAGCCGACAATATCAGGGTGATGTCCCTGGCCGACAATACAATAAAACGTCACGAAATAGACTATGGTGATTGCCCATTCTAACCATAAAAAGAACCTGAGTTACGCGGATATTGACCGCTACCTGGACATAGGCCAGAACGACAAGTACTGGTACCGGGATGAGCGCGCCAATCTCGAAGAGTTGTTCCCCCACGAAGACATTAATCTGGTTATCGATCTACTGTGCGCCACCAGTATTAATTCGTCGCTCAAAAGCAACGTAGCATTATTCTATCGAGCATTATACCAGTACAAGAATAACGAACCGTTTAAGCCGTATCTACCTAACATGGCCTCTTCATTGGAGCTGGCGCGCCAACGCGAGCCGTTCACCGGACGCAAGATCAGAAACTTCGCCGAATGTTTGAAAGGAAACACCCAAGGCGTTATTGTCGATGTGTGGATCGCCAGAGCTTTTAAAGTAAATCGCATGTACAGAAGAATGACTCGGAAAAAAGGGGGAGAAATGAGAGAGGGTGGTGTTTCCAACCGCTTCTACACTAAGATCGAGAAATACATACAGGCCCGAGCGCCAAAGCTGGGCCTGGAGCCGCGGCAAATGTGCTCTATGATTTGGGGCGGAATAAGAACGGAGAAAACAGGCATCCATAACACCACGCGCTGGGTCGATGTGCTGAAAAGCAAAAGGATTTATAGCCTGTTTCCACAAGACCAGGATTTATACACTAAAAAGGGGATTTACATACAGCATGGTTAAGGCCAGGAAGAAAAAAGCGAGAACATTGGAGCAACTACAGGCCAACCTTACTGGCAAGTGGGAATCCAAGGAGAACACCATGATTAAAGGCCAGCGTTTCAAATTTATTTGGCGCGTCAAACTAAAGGGTAAAGAAGAGTACAGGAACGAGAGCAGGTCATTTATTGTGGATAGCGTCTGGTGGAAAGGGCTTAAGAGGTCGAGATACGATATTGCAGATGTGGAAACCGGCGACGTTCAGAGCGTGGAGGCGTACAAGATTCGCGGGCGAATGGAAGAAGGCTCAATAATATTAATGTAACTCTAATTTACATACTATGAACTGGTTGGAACAATTTTACGAGATATTGCTGGAAAAGCCGATACCGGTAATTTGTATAACCGTAATGACGCTCGGTATCATTACCCTGATTATTTATTATTCAGTTTAATCTAGGATTCTATGAGAATAACAACTATACTTGTGTATTCAATATTCAAGGACGTGCAACATCCAAAAACGACAGATTAATAAATCTTAAGCCCCCGGAGAGATTCGGCACCGCAGGATTGCACGTCCTTACACCGTGTTTCAAAGGGGGCTTTATTTAATACCGCACCATTATGAAAACACCAGAAGAAGTACAGGCGCTCAAGGATAACTGGCTCGACGATCCTTGTTATGACATTGAACAGACTATAGGGTTCCACCACCACAAACAGGAGCTTCTATATTTTCGCGAAGAAAAAGAGGCCGAGTGGGCTGAAAAGGAAAGCGACAGGATCCATGAGAGGGCGTTCGCACTTAATGTTACAGTAGAAGCCATGGAAAAGATTGAAGTGCTCGAACACAATGAGTCATTTTTTACGGAGAGCGCCAAAAACAAGCTGGCTCATTATTTAGCCGCCTTTAAACCCCATGGAGCCCGGCCCTTTACTACCGACGAGATCGGCGAGATAAAAGAGATTGTAGACCATATCATCATGGCCGCCACCATCGTCATAGAGCGTGAAGAGTTACAAAAACCAGCCAAAAATCCTGGCCCAGTTAAAACCGCACAAACATGAAATCTTTAATTTGCTTAAATCCAGATTGCGAAATTGAATGCGCCGGAAGCTATTGCAGGGACTTATGTATGCGCTTGCACCGGTCGCAAAAGATTGCCAATAAAAGGGCGAAACAAGAAGCTCGAAGGCGCCCAGAAAATCACAACCCTTCACTGCGCAAGCCGTTAAACAGACAGGACAGGGAGCGACTAGACCGCAGGGCGGAGAAGATACACAACGTTTCGCCCTATACTAAAAATAACAGGGTGCAGATTAAAGATAATTTCGGAGGACTATTTTAAAATGGTAACTATATACTTATTTACTCTAACAACATAAATCAGACATGGAAAAATCAAATCAAAAAATGTTAAACGCCATCGACAAGATTGCGGAAGATATGGGATTTGGCGTGAAGAACGAGTATAGGATAGTTCCGATTGACGTAAAACCGAAAGATTAACTAATTAGGGTAAATAAGTATATAGTTACCTTTAAAATAACACTAAATACAATGAATAAAACCAACGCAATTATATTAGGACTCTTCGTAGCGCTTATAGCGTGCCATGAGGCCACAACCAGCGCCCACCAATTCAAATGGCGCCGGGTCGTCAAAAAAGACACAATCACTAACGGATATGATACGGTTCATCTGCCGCCTCGCCGAGTAGCAACGGATGGCGCAGTCTTGATGACTCCAGGCGACACGATAAGGCGATGAGGGGCGCGGACACAATCTCGACCCACAACAGAGCCGCGCTTAAGTTCGCAGAGGCCTGCGAGCCGATACTGGCTAACGCCGTATACGAAGACAAGAAAACAGGTATTCGTATGCCTATATTGATTAACCGAATTGAAAAAAAAGGAGAAATCACCAGATAAGATAAAAGGCAAAACCCACACCATGAAACAGTTATCATTTTACCCAAAAGACCGCCACTTCACCCAGTACGAGGCATTTATCGATTTTTGCCTCTCTGCAGAAGACAACGTTGTTAAATTCAGTTACGGAGCATTCGGCGAACAATGGAATTGGACGCGTCAAGACGTGGCTAGGTTTATTAAAAAGCTACTGGCTGAAAAGTTGATCGAGCTAGGCGAAGGCAAACAGGCCATGGCGGCAACGCTAACATCCGTCTGTTTAGCTAAATTCTCAATCTTAGCCTCTGAGATAAAGAAGCAAAAAAAGAAGATTAGCGCCGTTGACAGCCAGCTTCATAGAGATATGGTCGAGACTTACATTAAGTGGCACGAAGCGGAGTTTAGCTTTAAACCGATGATAGATGGCAGCGACGGTCGCGGGGTAAAGGCCGCTATCAAATTCCTGAAGCAAAACACTAAGCCTGGGAATAAAGTAATGGATTCATGGCGGGCCATTCTCAACAACTACGAACTATGGGGAGACTTCCATAAAAAACTAACAAGATTGCGTCAAATAAGTTCTAACATCCAAGGTATAATCTATTCAATTCAGCATGGCAACTCGAAAGCAAAATCCAGTGGCAAAGACCTCAAAAGCGAAATCGAAAGGCAAGTCAGCAACTAGCCCAATCGTAGAGGCTAATTCGAATTTCACGGACAGCGGTGCGCGCAAGCGGCTTGTGGACTATGAAAAGCGCGTAGCCGCTGAGCCGCACCCTGACGCGGTTGCACCGGTAACGACTGCCCTTATGAAACCACTGGGCGCCCTACAGGCGAAAACCCTGATTGCAGAGATTACGCCGACGCTAGAGATCAACAGCGACGAGACAGCGGTTATGACGTTCGTTGAAATCGGTAAATCTGCTAACGGTGTGCGGAGCTTGCGCCGTCGACTAGGCAACCGATCTGTTGTGGCCATGGTAACCAAGATCGTGAATGAGCTGTGCGGTTTTGTGAGTAGTGAGCTGGATTCTGCACAAAAGGTATCCTACGCCAAAATGCTGGTCAATAACTATAAACACGCCAAGCTCGAAGACTTCCTTGTATGCTTCCGTAACGCGATTAATGGCAAGTACGGCGTTGCGCGGTACCATAAACTAGATTACATCACTATTACCAGTTGGCTGCGCCAGCACGAATTCGACCGCGAAGAGTATCTTAGCGATCAACACGAAACCCGCAAGCAGGGCGACGTTGAATGGGGCGCTGAGCGTACTAGCGTGGCCACCAGTTTAAAGGGACAATTTGAAAAAGTTAAAAACAACATGCCAAAATAAAACAAATGAAAATTACACTTGAAAGCACCACTAAAATCGTTGAGTTGTCGCGTAGCGAAGTAGCCAACGGCCTACCCGCCAGGATATGGGAGGGTGAAACTGAACAGGGCATAAAAGTCCATGTCTATATTACTAGAATCGCGTGCGACGAAGACGAGCCGCGAAAAGAGCAATTTGAAAGGGATCTGCAATCGCAACGAAAGCCGTCAGCGCCGGTCGCGGCCATCCCGTTAAGAATGATAGTCTAAACCTTAATACCACCCATGAGTATGTTTTTACAAATACTAGCGGTCGGCGACATAGCCGGAAACAACAGCAAGACGCTGGCCGAATACATCGGCAAGAACACTTTAAAGCTGAGAAAGGAAGAGATCAGCAAGGCTATGACGGACTTTCAGCGCGTTGAACACCGGCTTGAATATGTAACGACGGTTCGTGGCATTGAGTTTATTAATGACTCTAAATCTACCACGGTAAACGCTACATGGTTCAGCCTCCAGGCTATCCATAAGAAGATCGTTTTAATCATCGGCGGCGTGGATAAGGGAAACGATTACAGCGAGCTTGTCGATATAGTTAAAAAGAAGGTTACCTCGATAGTATGTATTGGTAGTGATCCTAAGTCAATAAGGAAAATTTACCAGGCTTTCGACGATGAAGCAATCGTTACTGCAGGAAATATGGATGAGGCCGTTGAACTGGCTTATTCGCTGGCCGAGAAAGATCAGGCCGTCCTGTTGTCTCCTGCATGCTCCAGTTTCGACCAGTTCCAAAATTTCGAACACCGCGGCTGGTGGTTTAAAGCCGCTGTTAAAGCGCTATAAATGGTGCTGTATACTTCGAAAGACAAAAAAGGTACTCAATATGTCAGAACCAAAAAAGACTTTGCCGCCCAATTTGAGGTGGTAAATAATTTAACCCTAAACCACCAAAGACAATGAACGCAACAGCAAAAAAGACTAAAGAAATTATCGAAAGGATTCGAGGTAAGGGCATCGGAATTACAGGTGGACGCGATTATAACCGTGTCTATGAGGAGTTCTATACATTGTTGAGTAAAATAGATGAGTTGGAAATCCACTACGCCCACCAATCCACCTCACTACCATTGAGTGATAAAGAGATTGGGAAAGGGGTTGAAAAAATATTTTTCAAGAAAGTAGGTGCTATGTGGATGAATTTAGCTAGATCAGAAATGATTGATTTAATGATAAAGAGTGCTAAATGGACCAGAGATCAACACACCCCCAATACAGCCGAGAGTGAACGGATAAAGGAACTAGAAACACTAATCAATAGTCCCGAGATTAATGATTTTCTGGAAGGTGTTAAGCTCGAATCGGCACACCAGACAGAGCGGCACAATAGAAAATTGGAGGAAAACAAATACCCACATGATTATGCGTTGGTTCTTGATAAACTTAAAGGTAAGCAAGCATTATCTATTTGGGATAAGAATACCGAAAAATACAAACATCATTTGATTACGATGGCTGCGGTTTGTTTCAATGTGCATAGGCAAGTTGACAAGAAACTAACAGCAATAAATGAATGGTTTAACCCCTCACCCCCTAACAAATAAACCCAAGAACGATGAGCAGAACAGAAGGAAGCGGCTGGGGTGGTGGAGTGATGCTTTATCAAAAGTGTGATCCATGCGGAAGAAAAAAGGCTATTTATAATCCATTACCTGAACCAGACGGATGGTACAAGCCTTTTAAATGTACATGGTGTAAAGAGCGATTTAATTTAGACACATTATTGAAAATAAAACATATTTCACAATTACCATAAACTAAAACCATGGGCAGATTCATGATACCGTGTTGCTGTATTTGTGGCAAAGCTTCAAAATTTTGGCATGATCCTATTTGGGAACAACAAGGGGGGTTGCAAGACTTCTGCCCTAATCACGCAAATAAAGAAATGGTTGTATATGATGTATTTCCAGTTCCACTAATCAAGAAATGAACCTAAAACTTAAATAAGATATGAATTTGATAACTGCACTTTTGTT